>NZ_JBJTDY010000150.1:0-30210 GCF_046092605.1 Rhabdaerophilum sp.
GCCCGCTTCAAGAAGGCGGATGTGGTGTGGTGCCAGGAAGAGCCCAAGAACATGGGCAGCTGGACTTTCGTGGAGCCCTATCTCGAATGGGCGCTCCAGCAGGTCGGCGCATCTTCCACCCGCGCCCGCTATGCCGGCCGCCCGGCCGCGGCCTCCACGGCCGTGGGTCAGATGTCGAAGCATCTCGAGCAGGTGAACGCGTTCCTCAACGACGCGTTTGCAGCCTGATCCTCGCATTTTCCGTTCAAGAAGGTCCCTGTCCCATGAGCACCGAAATCCGCGTTCCCACCCTCGGCGAGAGCGTCTCGGAAGCCACCATCGGCAAGTGGTTCAAGAAGCCGGGCGATGCCGTGAAGGCGGATGAACCCTTGCTGGAACTCGAGACCGACAAGGTGACGCTCGAAGTGAATGCGCCGGCAGCCGGCACGCTGGCCGAGATCGTCGCGAAGGAAGGCGAGACCGTCGGCGTCAATGCGCTGCTCGGCTCCATCGCGGCGGGTGGTGCTGCGGCTGCGGTCGCCCCGGCCGAAAAGCCGAAGGCTGCCGCCCCGGCCCCGGCCCCGGCTGCCGCTGTGGCGGCTCCGGCGGCCGCGACCTCCATGCCGCCGGCACCTTCCGCCGCGAAGCTGATGGCCGAGACCGGTGTTGCGGTCGAGGCCGGCTCGGGCAAGCGCGGCCAGGTGCTGAAGGAGGACGTGCTTCGCGCGCTGGCGAACCCCGCCCCGGCTCCTGCGCCCGCCGCTCCGGCCGCGCCGCGTGCGGCTTTCGCCCCGTCGGATGCCAGCCGCGAAGAGCGCGTGAAGATGTCGAAGCTGCGCCAGACCATCGCGCGGCGGCTGAAGGAAAGCCAGACCAGTGCCGCGATGCTCACGACCTTCAACGAGGTCGACATGAGCGGCGTGATGGCTTTGCGCAACCAGTACAAGGATCTCTTCGAGAAGAAGCACGGCGTGAAGCTCGGCTTCATGGGTTTCTTCGTCAAAGCCTGCGTGCAGGCGCTGAAGGAACTGCCGGGCGTCAATGCCGAGATCGACGGGACGGACATCATCTACAAGAACTACTACCATGTCGGCATCGCCGTCGGCACCGACAAGGGCCTCGTCGTGCCTGTGCTGCGCGACGCGGATCATCTCGGCCTCGCCGGCATCGAGAAGGGCATCGCCGATTTCGGCAAGCGCGCACGCGATGGCCAGCTCAAGATCGAGGAGATGGCGGGGGGCACCTTCACCATCACCAATGGCGGCATCTATGGTTCGCTGATGTCGACCCCGATCCTCAACGCCCCGCAATCCGGAATCTTGGGCATGCACAAGATTCACGAGCGGCCCGTGGTCATCGGCGGCAAGATCGAGATCAGGCCGATGATGTATCTCGCGCTCTCCTATGATCACAGAATCATCGACGGCAAGGAAGCGGTGACCTTCCTCGTGCGCGTGAAGGAATGCCTCGAAGATCCCGCGCGGCTGGTGATGGATCTGTGAAGGAAATGAAGTTAGTTGCTGTCGGATTAATGTTGATCTTGCCGTTCTTGGGAGGGGCTGCGGCACTTGATTGTGGCTCCCCCAAACGCGAAAAGGTCCAAGAATGGCTTGCTCAGCATATACAGCGAGGCAAACTGCTTTTGAGAGCAGAAGCGAAGCATGCCATCATTATGAGCAGTGAAAAGGACTTGGATTGGGTTGAAGTTCTGATCACCGCCCATTCAGGTCAGGTCGTAGGAAACGTCCAGGCATCCGATTTTCTTGATCCAGATGGCAAAATTTACATCAAATTTTCTCTTTGGGTCGGCGGAGAGAAAAGAGCGTTAATCTCTACAGGTATTAAGGAACAATGGGTTGCAAATTTGCCATCGCTTTGGTTGGTTGGCTATCCAAAATACCAAGAAATTCATGGTGAACAGTTTCATGTTTTCGAGAGTAATTCATGTTGGGCGATGTCTATCGGGGGGGCTATGAGAAATTCTCCAGACGTAATTAGTGATTTGAATTGGCAAAATATCACTAAATAATAAAAAACAACGCTGCCACGAATGCAAAGCAGCTTCCTATTTTCGATTGGAATGTCAAGCAAAGGAGTTAAATAAAAAATGACAATTACCCCCGTCGCCCTCATCACCGGCGGTTCGCGCGGCATCGGGCGCGCCTGCGCGCTCGGGTTGGCGGATGACGGCTACGATATTGTCGTGAACTATGCCGGCAACAAGGCTGCTGCCGATGAGGTCGTGGCGGCGATTCTCGCCAAGGGCCGCAAGGCGGTTGCCGTTCAGGGCGATGTCGCGAACGAGGCCGATGTCGCGGGCATTTTCGCCGCCGCCGACAGACTCGGACCGCTCAAGGCACTCGTCAACAATGCCGGTGTCGTCGATATCGCCCAGCCCGTGGTCGAGATGTCGACCGAGCGCTTCCGGCGCATGTTCGATATCAATGTGATGGGCACGTTCTTCTGCGCGCGCGAAGCGATCAAACGCATGTCGACCCGCCTCGGCGGCACGGGCGGCGCCATCGTCAACATGTCATCCATCGCCCCAAGGCTCGGCGCGCCGGGGCAATATGTCGATTACGCCGCCGCGAAAGGCGCGATCGATGCGTTCACGCTGGGGCTCGGGCGCGAGGTGGCGAACGAGGGCATCCGCGTCAACGGCGTACAGCCGGGCCTGATTGAGACCGATATCCACGCCTCGGGCGGCATTCCGGACCGGATCGCGCAATTGAAAAGCACGATCCCGATCAAGCGCGGCGGCACGGCGGAGGAAGTCGCGGAAGCCGTGCGCTGGCTGGTTTCCGACAAGGCGTCCTACGCGGTCGGCACGCTTCTCACCGTTTCCGGCGGCCGCTGAGGCGGCGCCCCTTTCAAGAACAAGGAGCCGCTCATGGCTTATGATCTCATCATCATCGGCACCGGCCCCGGCGGCTATGTCTGTGCCATCCGCGCGGCGCAACTCGGCCTCAAGGTCGCGGTGGTGGAAAAGCGAAAAGTGCATGGCGGCACCTGCCTAAACGTCGGCTGCATCCCCTCCAAGGCGATGCTGCACGCTTCCGAGATGTTCCATGAGGCAGGGCACGGCTTCGCGGCGCTCGGCATCGACGTGCCTGCCCCCAAACTGAACCTCGCCGCCATGATGAAGCACAAGCAGGAGACGGTGGATGCCAATGTGAACGGCGTCGGCTTCCTCTTGAAGAAGAACAAGGTCGAGGCCTTCCATGGGCTCGGCACGATTCTTTCCGCCGGCAAAGTTCAGGTGCAGGCCGAGGATGGCTCCACGCAGGTGCTGGAGACCAGGAACATCGTGATCGCCACGGGCTCGGAATCGGCGAACCTGCCGAACGTGACAGTGGACGAGAAACAGATCGTCACCTCCACCGGCGCGCTGGAGCTTTCAGGCGTTCCGGGCAAGCTGGTGGTGATCGGCGCGGGTGTGATCGGCCTTGAGATGGGCTCCGTCTGGGGCCGGCTCGGCGCGAAGGTCGAGGTCATCGAATATCTCGATCGCATCCTGCCGGGGATGGATGGCGAGGTCGCCAAGCAGATGCAGCGCATTCTCGAGAAGCAGGGCTTCAAGTTCCACCTCGGCAAGAAAGTGACGGCTGCGAAGACCGGCAAGGATGGCGTGACGCTCGCGGTCGAGCCAGCCGCGGGCGGCGCGGCGGAAGAAGTGAAGGCGGATGTGGTGCTGGTCGCCATCGGCCGTCGCCCGAACACGGATGGCCTCGGGCTTGAGGCCGTGGGCGTGGCGATGGAGCGCGGCCGCGTGACCATCGGTTCTCATTTCGAGACCAACGTGCCGGGCATCTATGCCATCGGTGATGTGGTGCGCGGGCCGATGCTCGCCCACAAGGCCGAGGATGAGGGTGTCGCCGTGGCGGAAATCCTTGCGGGCAAGGCGGGCCACGTGAATTACGACGTGATCCCCGGTGTGGTCTACACCTTCCCGGAAGTGGCTTCGGTGGGCAGAAGCGAGGAAGAACTCAAGGCCGCGGATGTTGCCTACAATGTCGGCAAGTTCCCCTTCACGGCGAATGGCCGCGCGCGCGGCAACCGCGCCACGGATGGCTTCGTGAAGGTGCTCGCCGACAAGGCGACTGACCGTGTGCTCGGCGTGCATATCATCGGCGCGGGTGCCGGCGAGATGATCCACGAGGCGGCGGTGCTGATGGAATTCGGTGGTTCCTCGGAAGACCTTGCCCGCACCTGCCACGCCCACCCCACCATGAGCGAGGCGGTGAAGGAAGCGGCGATGGCCGTGGAAAAACGTCAGATCCATATGTAAAGGCTTGGGTTTTCCTGCCAACCACCATTCTAAGCCGCCTCTGGGCGGCTTTTTTTGATGAGAAACTCTGCTTGACAGAGTATAAATTATAAACTCTATGACACAGAGTAATCTTTGTGATGGGGCAAGAAATGACTGTTTCTCCCGACGATGCCCGCGAGGCCCTGGCGTTTGTTGAGGCGGCCGAGCAGCGTGTTCGCGATGTCGGGAGACGACGCGGTATTGGACCCGGTCTGCTTGCGTTCGGAACTTTCGGCCTTGTGGGATTCGGTCTCCAGTCCCGGTTGTCTGAGTTGTGGTTTGGTACCAAGCTGATCAGCGGCTTTTCCGGAGTCATGATCCTTTTGGTTTGTCTGCTCGCTTCAGTGTGGATCATTCAGCGCGTCCACCCCCCGATCAGTCTGAAGCAGAACGTTTGTGATTTTTTTCTTCCAGCCTTAGCCGCCCTCGTGGCTGGTTGGCTGGAGAAATTTTTCAGAACCCATGGCGCGATGCCAGACATCTCTGCCACAGCTGGTTTGGTCGGGTTCCTAGTTGGAATTTTCCAGCTTTTCGCGGTCATGCTCTGGCTCGGGCGCTGGTATGCCGTCGCCGTGCTGCCCCTGATTCTCAGCATCGCGGGCATTCTTGCCTATGAGCCGGTGATGGAAATCCGGTTTGCCTATCTCGCCTTGCTCTGCGGGTTCGTGCTGATGCCGGCCGGCGTCTGGTTGATCCTGAAGGATCGGCGGATTTGAACGGCTTCAACGAACTGATCCATCAGCCCCTACGCTTGAAAATCATGGCCGCGCTCGACCAGCTTTTCGAGGACCCCAAAGAGCGACTCGATTTTTCGCAACTCAAGGAAATCACCGGCGCAACCGACGGCAATCTCGGAGCGCATATCGCGGCTCTCGAAAAGGCGGGTTATGTCGATATCGAGAAGAGATTCGTCGGAAAACGCCCAAATACCGCTCTCCGGATGACCGAAGCTGGCGCTGCCGCCTATGCAGCGCATGTGGCGATCCTGCGCGAGATCATCGGTGACCGGTCGTCCTGATCGTCAAACCATCGGATCGTCGTTCGTGACAATCCCGTCGCGAGCGGCCATGTTCGCGGCATGAATGAACGCCCGATTTCCCTGCCGCGATTCGCCCGTCTCCCGATCATCGATGCCGCGCGCGGGGTCGCGATTGTCGCGATGGTGATCTACCATTTCGGCTGGAATCTCTCGTTTCTGGAGCTGATTCCGGTTGATCTGCGCGATT
The DNA here is from genome assembly GCF_046092605.1 of Rhabdaerophilum sp. NCBI lineage: Bacteria > Pseudomonadati > Pseudomonadota > Alphaproteobacteria > Hyphomicrobiales > Rhabdaerophilaceae > Rhabdaerophilum > Rhabdaerophilum sp. Next base: position 5,515 of record NZ_JBJTDY010000150.1, read on the forward strand.
TTCCGCTCTGGATCTGGTTTGGCCATGCCATCGCCGCGAGCTTTCTCGCACTGGTGGGTGTCGGGCTGGTTCTGGCGCATGGCCAGGGTTTCGGGCGCGAGCGCTTCCTCAGGCGGCTGGCATTCGTCGCCGGGGCGGCGGCGCTCGTGACCATCGGGACTTATCTCGTCTTCCCCGATCGCTTCATATTCTTCGGCATCCTGCATCACATCGCGCTTGCGAGCGTGCTGGCCTTGCCCTTCCTGCGCTCGCCGTGGCTTGCCGTGGCAATCGCGGCCACCCTTGTCTTCGCGTTGCCGATCGCCTTCAAGGCGGAGGCCTTTTCATCGCCCTGGCTGATCTGGCTGGGGCTTGGCACGCGCCTGCCTTCCACGAATGATTTCGTGCCGGTTTTTCCGTGGTTCGCTTGTGTGCTCATGGGCATCGCGATGGCGAAGCTCTGGCGCCCGGTGGGGAGCGAGGCTCCCGCCGCGCCTCAGCGGCCGATGCGAGCCCTCATCTGGATGGGGCGGAACAGCCTGCCGATCTACCTCATCCACCAGCCGGTGCTTTATGGCGGGCTGGCCGTGCTCGCTTCGGCGATGCTTCCGCCCGTGGATCGCGAGACGCGCGACTTCCTGCTCTCCTGCCAGGAGCAATGCGTCGGCACCGGCGGCGACACGCTCACTTGTGCAAATTTCTGCGGCTGCACGGTGAGCAACCTGAAGAGGGAAGGCCTTTGGCAGCGCGTGCTGGCGGATGCGCCCGATGTGACCCTACGCCTGCGGATCGAGGCGATCACCCGCCAATGCACCGCACCGAAAGCACCGTGAGCCCCACGCTCTGAACGGCGAAGCCCCACCCAGTCCGGTCTAGAGCGCAAACCGATCTGATTGAATCAGATCTTGCGCTCACTCTTCTTGTTTTCGCATCCGCTTTTTCCGCCAACCTTTATCCACTTGGCGGGCGGATGCTCTAGGCCCGCGGATGGGCGGCCTTGTAGGCGGCCATCAGGCGCGCCGTGTCCACTTCCGTGTAGATCTGGGTGGTGGAGAGCGAAGCGTGACCCAGAAGCTCCTGAATGGTGCGCAGGTCGCCGCCGCGCGCCAGCAGATGCGTCGCGAAGGAATGGCGCAGGGCATGCGGCGTGGCGCTTTCGGGCAGGCCCAGCGCCCCGCGCAGGCCCTCCATCGCGAGCTGGATGATGCGCGGCGAGAGCGGGCCGCCCTTCACGCCCACGAAAAGCGGCTCATCCCCGCGCATCTTCCACGGGCATTGCCGGAGGTAATCGTCGATGGCCGCCGCGATCTGCGGGAGGATCGGCACCTGCCGTGGCTTGCCGCCCTTCCCGAGGATGACGAGCGTCGCGCCCGCCTTCGGCGCGTCTTTCCGCTTGATCGAAAGCGCCTCCGAGATGCGCAAGCCGGCGCCATAGAGCAAGGCAAAAACGGCGGCATCACGCGCGAGCACCCAAGGCTCGCGTTCCTCGCCGGCGCGGGTGGAAATCGCTGCGGTGGCACGGGCATCCTGCGGGGTGAGGGGGCGCGGCAGCCCCTTTTTCACGCGCGGGCCGCGCACGGCCTTGAAGGCCGAGGCATGGCCATGCCCCTCGCGCTCGAGATGCCGCGCAAAGGAGCGCAACCCCGCGAGCTGGCGCATCAAGCTGCGGCTGCCGACACCCTTGTTGCGGCGCTCCCCCATGAACAGGCGCAGGTCAGACGGCTTCAGTGCCAGCAGGTCCGCCGGATTTGTCACATCCGCGCCGAAATAGGCGAGCACCTGCCGCACGTCGCGGCCATAGGATTCGACCGTGTTGGGCGCTGCCTTGCGCTCATGGGTGAGGGCGCGCAGCCAATCCTGAAGGGCGAGTTCAATGACGTTCATACGCATAGTCTCGCTTTTCCCGGTTAAGAAACGGCGCATCCCGGGAGGATACGAATCGGTGATATGCAAGCAGATAGCGCATCCAAAGGAGGGAGAGCGATGATCGCCGACATCGTCCTGCCGCTTGCGCTCGATGCGCCCTATTCCTACCGCGTGCCGGAGGGGATGACGCTGCAACCGGGCCAGACCGTGCATGTGCCGCTGGGCTCGCGCGAGACTTTCGGCCTCGTCTGGAGCGTGGACGGGAAGGCTTCGGGCGAGAACCTCAAGGCGATCCGCGCGCTCTCTGCCCTGCCCCCCCTGCCTGAAAAGCTGATGACGTTCCTGCAGCGCGTCTCGGCCTATACGCTGGCACCGCTCGGGCTTGTCGCACGGATGGCGATGCGCGATCCCGATGCCGAGGCGCATGAAGCACCGCGATTCGGCCTTCGCGCCACGGGCGCGCAGCCGCGCCGCCTGACGCCGACCCGCGCCCGGGTGATGGCGGCGGCTTTGGGAGGCCTCACGCATCGCAGGAAGGATCTCGCGGAGGCGGCGGGCTGCTCCACTGGCGTGATCGATGCGCTGATGGATGAAGGCGTCTTCGAGATGGTTCCGTTGCCGAGCCTTGCGCGCGCCGCGTCATTCGATCTCGCCTCGCGCGGCCCGAGGCTGAATGCCCAGCAGCGCGCGGCGGCGGATGAGCTTTCCGGCCTCGTGAAGACGGGTGGTTTCGCGCCGGTTCTGCTGGAGGGCGTCACCGGATCGGGCAAGACGGAGGTCTATTTCGAGGCGGTCGCGACGGCGCTTGAAGCGGGACGGCAAGCCTTGATCCTCCTGCCGGAAATCTCGCTCACGCCGGAATTCGTGGCCCGGTTCGAGGCGCGGTTCGGCGGTGCGCCGGGCCTCTGGCATTCCGGCATCGCCAGCACCCGGCGCGATCGCCTGTGGCATGCCGTGGCGGAGGGCGAGGCGAAAGTGGTGGTGGGTGCGCGCTCCGCGCTCTTCCTTCCCTTCAGCAGCCTCGGACTCATCGTGGTGGATGAGGAACACGAGGCCGCCTTCAAGCAGGATGATGTGGTGCGCTACCACGCGCGGGACATGGCGGTTTTGCGCGGGCAGTGCGAGGGCTGCCCGGTGATCCTCTCCTCGGCCACGCCCTCCATCGAGAGCCGGGTGAATGCCGAGCAGGGCCGCTACCGCCATGTGAAGCTGGAAAGCCGCGCCGCGGGCCGCGCATTGCCCGACTTGTTGCCGATCGACCTCACCAAGGATGCGCCCCCGCGCGGGGCCTATCTCTCGCCAAAGCTCATCGGGATGATCGGCGAGACGCTCTCGCGCGGCGAGCAGGCGATGGTGTTCCTGAACCGGCGCGGCTATGCGCCGCTGACGCTCTGCCGCGCCTGCGGGCATCGCTGGCAATGCCCGAATTGCGATGCCTGGCTGGTGGAGCATCGTTTCCGCCGGGCGCTGATCTGCCATCATTGCGGGCATACCGAGCGCCGGCCCATCGCCTGCACGGAATGCGGCGCGGAGGAGAGCCTCACCGCCTGCGGTCCCGGCGTGGAGCGCGTGGCCGAAGAGATCGCGGCAGCTTTCCCCGATCATCGTCGCATCGTGCTCTCCAGCGATTTTCCCGGCGGCACGGAGCGGCTGAAGCGCGAATTGCAGGCGGTGGCGGATGGCGAATTCGACCTCGTGATCGGCACGCAACTGATCGCGAAGGGCCATAATTTTCCGAAACTCACGCTCGCGGCCGTGGTGGATGCCGATATCGGGCTTGTCTCGAACGATCCGCGCGCCGCCGAGCGCAGCTTCCAGCTTCTCACCCAGGTCACGGGCCGCGCCGGGCGCGGCGAAAGGCCGGGGCGGGGCGTGCTGCAAAGCTACCAGCCGAAGCACGTGGTGATCCGCGCGCTGCTCTCGGGCGATGAGGCCTCCTTCTACGCTGCCGAGATCGCGAGCCGTGAGGCGGCGGGGCTGCCGCCCTTCGGGCGTCTCGCGGCCATTCTCGTGTCCGCGAAAGATCGCTCGGCGGCCGAGGCCCATGCGCGCAAGCTCGCGGAAGCCGGATTCCGGCTGATGGAGGAGGGGGCGATCCCCTCGATCACCATTCTGGGGCCGGCCGATCCGCCGCTGGCGCTTCTGCGGGGCAAGCACCGCATGCGCCTCATTCTGAAGGCACCGCGAGCGGTTTCCATCCAGTCCGCCATCCGCGCGATGCTGGAACGGGCCGGTCCGGCGCGTGGCGGGGCGCGGGTGGATGTCGATATCGACCCGATGAGTTTCCTCTGAGGTGGAAACCCGCGGCGTCTGGGCCGAAAGTCGGCGGCGATAAGGGGTTGCGCGGGCGTTGAAGATTTGTTAGCGACCGGCCGGTTGCTGCAGCGCATCCTTGCGGGTGCCTCAGCCGCCAAGTCGTCGAGAGATCTCCCTTCTTGGGCACGACGAGCGGCAAATTTCACGCCACTTCCCCTCCTTGGGTGTCGCGTTGGCCCCGCTTGCCGTGTGAAGAAACGAAAGACGTTCGAGCCGTGGCCTCATCGAGCCCCATCGTCTCCGGAATTGCCGGCCGCTATGCCGTCGCGCTTTTCGAGCTTGCGAACGAGGGCAAGGCCCTTGACGCCGTCAGCGTGGATCTCGATCGATTCCTGGCCCTGCTCGACGAGAGCGCAGATCTGGAGCAGCTGTGCCGCAACCCGGTCTTCACCTCGGAAGAGCAGGAAAAGGCCATCACGGCCGTGCTCGCCAAGGCCGGGATCGGCGGTCTTTCCGCGAATTTCCTGAAGCTCGTCGCTTCCAAGCGCCGCCTCTTCCTCGTCCGGGCCATGGTCGCCGCCTTCCGCGCGCTGGTTGCCGAGAAGAAGGGCATCGTGAGCGCCGAAGTGACGGTGGCAGCGCCGCTGTCGGACAAGAATCGCAAGGCTGTTCTGGATGCGCTCCAGTCCACGGCCGGAAAGAGCATCGCGCTCACCGAGCGTGTCGATCCCGCGATCATCGGGGGCCTCGTCGTGAAGATGGGCTCGAAGATGATCGACGCCTCCCTCAGGACCAAATTGAACGCGATGAAAATCGCGATGACGAACGTTTAAAGCGAAAGGCACGCCCCGATGGATATCCGCGCCGCTGAGATCTCCGCGATCCTCAAGGAGCAGATCAAGAATTTCGGCTCTTCGGCCGAGGTGACCGAAGTTGGCCAGGTGCTTTCCGTCGGTGACGGCATTGCGCGCGTCTATGGCCTCGACAAGGTCCAGGCCGGCGAGATGGTCGAGTTCGAGAACGGCATCCGCGGGATGGCGCTCAACCTCGAAACCGACAATGTCGGCGTCGTGATCTTCGGTTCCGACCGCGACATCAAGGAAGGGCAGACGGTGAAGCGCACGGGCGCCATCGTGGACGTTCCGGTCGGCAAGGAACTGCTCGGCCGTGTCGTCGACGCTCTCGGCAACCCGATCGACGGCAAGGGCCCGATCAAGGCCAAGGCCCGCTCCCGCGTGGATGTGAAGGCGCCGGGCATCATTCCCCGCAAGTCGGTGCATGAGCCGATGGCGACCGGCCTCAAGGCCATCGACGCGCTGATCCCGATCGGCCGCGGCCAGCGCGAGCTGATCATCGGCGACCGGCAGACCGGCAAGACCGCCGTGGCGCTGGACACCATCCTGAACCAGAAGCCGCTCAACGAGGGTGATGACGAGAGCCAGAAGCTCTACTGCGTCTATGTCGCGGTGGGCCAGAAGCGCTCCACCGTCGCGCAGTTCGTGAAGGTGCTCGAGGAGCGCGGCGCGCTCGATTACTCCATCGTCGTGGCCGCAACCGCGTCCGATCCGGCTCCGATGCAGTTCCTGGCGCCGTTCTCGGGCTGCGCCATGGGCGAATTCTTCCGCGACAACGGCATGCACGCCGTGATCATCTACGACGATCTCTCCAAGCAGGCGGTCGCCTATCGCCAGATGTCGCTGCTGCTGCGCCGTCCGCCGGGCCGCGAGGCTTATCCGGGCGACGTCTTCTATCTCCACTCCCGCCTGCTCGAGCGCGCGGCGAAGATGGGTGACGCGGCCGGCAAGGGTTCGCTGACGGCTTTGCCGGTCATCGAGACGCAGGCGAACGACGTGTCGGCCTATATCCCGACCAATGTGATCTCGATCACCGACGGCCAGATCTTCCTCGAGACGGACCTGTTCTTCCAGGGCATCCGCCCGGCGGTGAATGTCGGCCTCTCGGTGTCGCGCGTCGGCTCCGCCGCGCAGACGAAGGCCACGAAGAAGGTCGCGGGCAAGATCAAGGGCGAACTCGCGCAATATCGCGAGATGGCCGCCTTCGCGCAGTTCGGTTCGGATCTCGACGCGGTCACCCAGCGCCTGCTGAACCGCGGCGCGCGGCTCACCGAGCTCCTGAAGCAGGCGCAGTTCTCGCCGCTGAAGATGGAAGAGCAGGTCTGCGTGATCTATGCCGGCGTCAACGGCTATCTCGACAACCTGCCGGTGAATCGCGTCCGCGCCTACGAGGATGGCCTTCTCAGCCTCCTGCGCGGCAGCCATGCCGACCTTCTCGCCGAGATCGGCAAGACGAAGGACCTTTCGGACGCGAATGCCGCGAAGCTGAAGGACATCGTGACCAACTACACGAAGTCGTTCGCGTAAGCCTCTCCGGCGCGGGGTTCGCCCCGCGCCAGTCGCCGGCCAGACGGGAAAACCCATGCCCTCGTTAAAAGACCTTCGCAACCGCATCGCTTCCGTGAAGGCGACGCAGAAGATCACCAAGGCCATGCAGATGGTGGCCGCGGCGAAACTGCGCCGCGCGCAGACAGCCGCCGAGGCCGCGCGTCCCTACGCGCAGAAGATGGAAGCGGTGCTCGCCAATCTCGGCGCGGGTGTGTCGGGCGCGGATGCGCCGCGCCTGCTTGCCGGCACGGGCTCGGACCAGGTCCATCTGCTGATCGTCTGCACGGCCGAGCGCGGCCTTTGCGGCGCCTTCAACTCCTCGATCGCGCGTCTCGCCCGCGAGCATATCAACCGGCTTCAGCAGGCCGGCAAGACGGTGAAGATCCTCTGCCTCGGCCGCAAGGGCTACGACATCCTGAAGCGCCAGTATGAAAAGCAGATCGTCGACCTGATCGAGCTGCGCTCTGTGAAGCAGATCGGCTACGCGAACGCCGACGAGATCGGCCAGCGCGTGATGGCGATGTTCGCGAATGGCGAATTCGACGTCGCGACGCTGTTCTACTCGCAGTTCCGGTCGGTCATCTCGCAGATCCCGACCGCGCAGCGTGTCATTCCGGCGGAAATTCCCGCCAGCGCTTCGCCCTCGATCGCGACCTATGATTACGAGCCGGACGAGGCCACGATCCTCTCCGCGCTCCTGCCGCGCAACATCTCCGTGCAGGTGTTCCGCGCCTTGCTCGAGAATGCGGCGTCGGAGCAGGGCGCGCGCATGAGCGCCATGGACAATGCCACTCGCAACGCGGGCGAGATGATCAAGAAGCAGACGCAGAAATACAACCGCACGCGTCAGGCGATGATCACGAAGGAACTGATCGAAATCATTTCCGGCGCGGAAGCGCTCTGAGCGGGAGACGAGCATGGCCCTGACTCCGATCATGACGACTACTGCGGTGGCCGGCGGCGGCCGCAACGGGCGCGTGTCGCTCGAAGGCGGCAAGCTGGTTCTGGGCATGAGCCTGCCGAAGGAGCTTGTGCCCGGCGGGCCGGACGGCATGAATCCGGAGCAGCTCTTCGCGATGGGTTGGGTCTCCTGTTACGGCCAGGCGATCATCGTTCTCGCCCCCAAGCATGGCGTGGACGGCCAGCGCGCGAATGTCACCTGCGAGGTCACGCTGAACAAGGATGAAGGCGGCGGCTTCGCGCTGAGCGCGGTGCTGAAATGTGCCATCCCGGGCGCGGAGCCCGACAAGGTGAAGGCGCTCATGGAAGAGGCCCACACCATCTGCCCCTATTCGAAGGCGACGCGCGGCCATGTGCCCGTGACGCTGCAGGTCATCTGATCAGGTTTGGACGAGGAACGGAAAAATGGCGAAGCCGAAGGGTCGTATTTCTCAGGTGATCGGCGCCGTCGTCGATGTGCAGTTCGACGGTCACCTCCCGGAAATTCTCAACGCGCTCGAGACGAAGAACCTCGGCAACCGTCTGGTTCTCGAAGTGGCGCAGCATCTCGGCGAGAACACCGTGCGTTGCATCGCGATGGACTCGACCGAAGGCCTCGTGCGCGGCCAGGACGTGACCGATACCGGTCAGCCGATCCTGGTTCCGGTGGGCGATGCCACGCTCGGCCGCATCATGAACGTGATCGGCGAGCCGGTGGACGAAGCCGGCCCGGTCGTGGGCGAAACCACCCGCGCCATCCACCAGCCGGCTCCTTCGTATTCGGAACAGTCGACGGAAGCACAGATCCTCGAAACCGGCATCAAGGTGGTGGACCTGCTCGCGCCTTACGCGAAGGGCGGCAAGATCGGCCTGTTCGGCGGCGCCGGCGTGGGCAAGACCGTGCTGATCATGGAGCTGATCAACAACGTCGCGAAGGCCCATGGCGGCTATTCCGTCTTCGCCGGCGTGGGCGAGCGCACCCGCGAGGGCAACGACCTCTATCACGAAATGATCGAGTCGAACGTCAACAAGAACCCGAAGGAGCATGGCGGCTCCGCGGCGGGCTCGAAATGCGCGCTGGTCTATGGCCAGATGAACGAGCCGCCGGGGGCGCGCGCGCGCGTCGCGCTGACGGGCCTCACCGTCGCGGAGCACTTCCGCGATCAGGGGCAGGATGTGCTGTTCTTCGTGGACAATATCTTCCGCTTCACGCAGGCTGGCTCGGAAGTCTCGGCGCTGCTGGGCCGCATCCCTTCCGCGGTGGGCTATCAGCCGACGCTCGCGACCGATATGGGCGCGCTGCAGGAGCGCATCACCACCACCACCAAGGGCTCGATCACCTCGGTGCAGGCGATCTACGTGCCGGCGGACGACCTGACCGACCCGGCGCCGGCGACCTCCTTCGCCCATCTCGACGCCACGACCGTGCTCTCGCGCTCGATCGCCGAGAAGGGCATCTACCCGGCGGTGGACCCGCTCGACTCGACCTCGCGCATGCTCTCCCCGGCGATCGTCGGCGAGGAGCACTACAACGTGGCGCGCCAGGTGCAGTCGATCCTCCAGCGCTACAAGTCGCTGCAGGACATTATCGCGATCCTCGGCATGGACGAGCTCTCCGAGCAGGACAAGCTGACCGTGGCCCGCGCCCGCAAGATCGAGCGCTTCCTCTCGCAGCCCTTCCACGTGGCGGAAGTCTTCACCGGCTCGCCCGGCAAGCTCGTGAAGCTCTCGGACACGATCAAGGGCTTCAAGGGCCTTGTGGACGGCCAGTATGACCACCTCCCAGAAGCTTCCTTCTACATGGTCGGCACCATCGAGGAAGCGGTCGAGAAGGCGCAGCGGCTCGCGGCCGAGGCGGCGTAACCCATGGCCAGCTTCCATTTCGAACTTGTCTCCCCGGAGCGGGTTCTGTTCTCGGGTGATGTGAACTCGGTGGTCGTTCCGGCCGCCGAGGGCGATGTCACCGTGCTTGCGAACCATGCGCCATTCATGTCGGCCGTGCGTCCGGGCGTCGTCACGGTCGATGGCGGCAGGCGGCTCTTCGTTCGCGGCGGCTTCCTCGATGTGAACGCGTCGGGCCTCACGCTGCTCGCCGAGCAGGCTGTCCCGGTCGAGGAAATCGACCGCGAGAAGGTTGCGGCGGAGATGAAGGCTGCGGAGGATGAACTCCGCGCCACCACGACCGATGACGCCCGCGCGCTCGTTTCGGAGCGCATCGCGGCTCTGGGCACGATGATGGCGGCGGTCCGCAGCTGAGCTTGCCCGGCCAAGCCCTAGGGCCCGCGCCGGAAAGGCTTCGGGCTCGCGCCGGAAAGGAAGGCCGCTCCAGGGCGGCCTTTCTGCGGAGCGGTTGGCGAGCGCCGAAGCCGGATCCGGCGCTTCACTCCTCCGACAGGGCCATCAGGCTCGCATTGCCACCGGCCGCTGCAGAATTCACCGAGATGACCTGCTCGGTCGTAAAGCGCAGCAGGTAATTCGGCCCGCCCGCCTTGGGGCCGGTGCCGGAAAGGCCATGCCCGCCGAAGGGCTGCACGCCCACCACCGCGCCGATCATGTTGCGGTTGACGTAGATATTGCCGGTCTGGAGCCGGTTCGTGACCTTTTCGGTATCGCTGTCGATGCGCGAATGCATGCCGAAAGTCAGGCCAAAGCCTGAGGCGTCAATCGCCTCGACCAGCCTCATGAGTTCACCCGCCTTGTAGCGCACGACATGCAGCACGGGCCCGAAGATCTCCTCGCCGAGATCTTCGACGCGCTGGAGTCCAAAAACATGCGGGGCGACATAGAGCCCCTGCGGGGCCTCGCCTGCATGGAGCACCTTCGCCTCGCGCTTCATCCTGGCGATATGCGCATCGAGCCGGTCCTTCGCCTCGGCATCGATCACCGGGCCGATATGGGTCTCCGGGCGAGTGGGATCACCGAGGCGGAGTCCCTTCGCGGCACCGACGATCATCTCGATCATGCGATCTGCTACATCCTCCTGCACGCAAAGCAGGCGCAGGGCCGAACAGCGCTGGCCTGCCGAGCGGAAGGCCGAGAGCACCACGTCATCCGCCACCTGTTCCGGCAAGGCCGTGGCATCCACGATCATCGCGTTGATGCCGCCCGTTTCCGCGATCAGCGGGATGATCGGACCTTCCTTCGCGGCGAGCGCGCGATTGATGCGGCGGGCGGTTTCTGTTGAGCCGGTGAAGACCACGCCGGCAATGGCCGGGTGCTCCACGAGGGCGGCCCCAATGGCGCCATCGCCGAGCACGAGATGGAGGGCATCCTTCGGGATGCCGGCCTCATGCAGCAATTCGACCGCGAGCATGCCGATGAGCGGCGTCTGCTCGGCGGGTTTCGCGACCACCGTGTGTCCGGCCGCCAACGCCGCCGCGACCTGCCCGAGGAAGATCGCCAGCGGGAAATTCCAAGGCGCGATCGCCACGATCACTCCGCGCGGCCGATAGAGCAGGCGATTATCCTCGCCCGTCGGGCCGGGCAGGGCGATCGGTGCGCCCATCACGCGCTCCGCCTCATCCGCATAGTAGCGCAGGAAATCGACTGCCTCGCGAATTTCGGCGATGCAATCGTCGAGCGTCTTGCCTGCTTCGCGCTGCAGCAGCGCGACAAGACGACCCGTCCTCGCTTCGAGCTTGTCAGCGGCGGCGCGCAGTAGGGCCGCGCGGTGGGATGCCTCCGTGCGGCCCCAGCGGTGGAAGCCCTCGCGGGCGGCCTCGATGGCCGCGCGCGCATCGGCCGCCATGGCGTTGAATACGCTGGCGATCGGCTTGCCATCAACGGGCGATTTCGCCTCAACCGAGCCATGCTTCACCATGCGCCCCGAGATCAGGCTCGTGGCGGAGGCGGGTGCGAAATCGCGCGCCCGGAGCAGCTTTTCGAGCGTTTCCGCATGGCCGAGTTCATAACCCCGGCTGTTCCTGCGGCCATCGGGGAACAGGGCGTCGGGCCGGGCGAGGCGCTTGTGCCGGGCGCGTTCCGGCGCACCGATCAGCGTGGCAGGGCGCGTCAGCAGCTTCGAAACGGGCACGTTGGAATCCGCCGCCTCATTCACGAAGGAGGAATTGGCTCCATTTTCCAGCAGGCGGCGCACGAGATAGGCGAGGAGATCGCGATGCCCGCCCACAGGCGCATAGACCCGGCAGGCCGCATCCGGGCTCTGCGCCAGCAACGCGGAATAAGCGGCCTCACCCATGCCGTGCAGGCGCTGGAATTCATAGCCCTCGGCATTGCCGGCCATCGCGCGGATCGTCGCGATGGTCAGGGCATTATGGGTCGCGAATTGTGGGTAGAGGCGAGGCCGGGCCTGCAGCATCGCCTTGGCGCAGGCCGCATAATTGAGGTCGGTCATCGCCTTGCGGGTATAGACCGGGAAATCCGGCAGGCCGCGCTCCTGCGCGCGCTTCACTTCCGTATCCCAATAGGCGCCCTTCACGAGGCGCACCATGAAGCGGCGACCCGTGGCTTGCGCGAGTTGATCGAGCCAGGCGATGACCGCCCGGCCCCGCTTCTGGTAGGCCTGCACGGCGAGGCCGAGGCCATCCCAGCCCGCGAGTTTGGAATCCTGCGCCAGCTGCCGGAAGAGATCGAGCGAGAGTTCCAGGCGGTCGGCTTCTTCCGCGTCGATGGTGAAGTTGAGGTCGAAGCTCTTGGCCTGCTCCGCGAGGCTCACCACGCGCGGGGTGAGCTCAGCCAGCACGGCCTCCTGGTTGGTGGCCTCGTAGCGCGGATGCAAGGCCGAGAGCTTCACGGAAATGCCGGGCCGATTGGGGAGGGCAGCGTTGCCGGCCTTCGCGCCGATATGGCGGATGGCATCGGCATAGCTCTGGAAGTAGCGTTCGGCATCCTCGGCGGTGCGCGCCCCTTCACCCAGCATGTCGAAGGAATAGCGGTAGCTGCGCGCCGCACCCGAACCTGCGCGGTTCAGCGCCTCGTCGATCGTCTGCCCCAGCACGAAATGGTTGCCCATCACCCGCATGGCCTGCCGCGCCGCCGTGCGGATAGTGGGCAGCCCGATGCGCTTCGCAAGGCTCGCGAGAATGCCGTCCGGCGTCTCGCCCGGCTGGATGATGCGCGCGCCAATGCCCAAAGCCCAGGCCGAGGCATTGATGAGCAGGGCATCCGATTTCGGCTGATGCTCGAGGAAGTTGCCCTGGCCCAGCTTGTCTTCGATCAGCTTGTCGGCGGTGGTCGAATCCGGCACCCGCAGCAGCGCTTCCGCGAGAACCATCAGCGCCAGCCCCTCCTTGGTGGAAAGGGAATATTCCTGCAGGATCTGCTCGATTCCGCCGATTCCGCCCTGCCCGGCGCGGATGGCCTCGATCAGCCGGGTGGCCTCCGCATCGATCTGGCGCTCGTGGGCGGGCGGCAGGCTGGCTTCCGCGAGCAGGACCCGGGCGAGAATTTCATCCTCCGGCGCGAAGGCGGCGCGGAAGGGTGCGGGGGTGGAGGTCTCGACGGTCTGGGCCATGGGGTCTCCCGAGAGTTCCATCTATTGGGCGATTTTCACAGCATAATCGAGGATTGAGCGTGTTTCCATATTGAAAACATTCTCCATATAGTGTTTTTTGACCGCAATTGAGCCTTTGGAGAGTGGAAATGACAACAGAGCTTGATCGCGCGGATCTGAAGATCCTCCGCGCCCTGCAGCGCGACGGGCGTCTCTCCACCGTGGCTCTGGCCGAGACCGTCGGCCTTTCACCCACCGCCACGACCGAGCGTGTGAAGCGCCTCACGCGCGAAGGATACATCAAGGGTTATCACGCGCATCTTGATCCGGGCATGCTGGATCGGGCGCTGCTGGTCTATGTGGAGGTGACCCTCGACAAGACCACGCCGGATGTTTTCGCGCGCTTTGCGCAGGCCGCGCGCTCCTCGCCGGAAATTCTCGAATGCCATCTGGTGGCTGGCGGGTTCGAGTACCTCATCAAGACCCGCGTGAAGGACATGGAGGCGTATCGCCTTCTGCTCACGCAGACGATCCTGACCTTCCCCGGCGTCAAGGAATCGCGCTCCTATGCCGTGATGGAGGAGGTGAAGGCCGATCCGCATCTGCCGATCTGAATTTGCCCCCCGGAATGAAAAGAGCCGCCCCGGTGAGGGGGCGGCGCCTGTTCTGGCCGGAGAGGCGGACCGAGATTACTCGGCCGCCTTGTCGCGCAATTCCGGCTGGTCGTTGCGCGTCTTCCACAGCGAGTAGAGCACGCCGCCGAGGATGAGCGCGAGCGTTACGCCCAGCGAGATCGCGGGGTTCAGCTTGCCGACCATCTCGTTCCAGAAGATCTTCAGGCCGATGAAGACCAGGATCATGGCGAGCGCATATTTGAGGTACTGGAAGCGATGGACCATGGCCGCCAGCGCGAAATACAGCGCGCGGAGGCCGAGAATCGCCATGATATTCGCAGTGTAGACGATGAAGGTGTCGGTGGTGATGGCGAAGATCGCCGGCACCGAGTCAACCGCGAAGATCAGATCCGCAACGTTGATCACGACCAGCGCCAGAAAGAGCGGCGTGGCGAACAGCACGACCTTGCCGGTGGCCGGGTCGGGCTGGCGCACGAAGAACTTCTGGTCATGCAGCTTGTCGGTCACGCGCATATGCTTGCGCATGAAGCGCACGACGGGGTTCTTCGATACATCGGGATCGCTTTCCGGAACCACGAGCATCTTGATGCCGGTGGCGATGAGGAAGGCGCCGAAGATGTAAAGCACCCAGGAATATTGCTGCACGAGGGCCGCACCGAGCGCGATCATCAGGCCGCGGAGGACGATGACGGCCAGGATGCCCCAGACCAGCGCGCGATACTGGTATTTGCGCGGAACGGCGAAGAAGCCGAAGATCATCGAAATGACGAAGACGTTGTCGATGGACAGCGCTTTCTCGATGAAGAACCCCGTGAAATAGGCGATGCCGGCATGAGTGCCGTCTTCGGTCACCAGGCGGCCGGTTTCATAGGCCCACCAGATATAGGCACCGAAGGCCATGGCGAAAGCGATGTAGAAGGCCGAAAGCCAGAGGCTTTCGGATACGCCCATTTCCTTGTCATCCTTGTGCCAGATGCCAAGATCGAAGGCGAGAAGAGCGATGATGATGGCAAGAAAGCCAAGCCACATCCAGACAGGCTTCCCGAGGAAGCCGCTCATCAAGAGTTCCATGTTGATTACCAGTTTGAGCCCGGAGAAACAAAAGTTCTCGGTTCCGACATCGCACGGGGCTTTGCCCGCGCCAGAGGGGCCCGGCACCGTGAGCGACAAAATGGCGCAGCGGCAGCTGGCGTCAAGGGCCTAGCCGAAAAAATTGCTGCACCAGCGAAACAAAGTTGAAGCCTGATTGATTTTGCCCGCGCTCTTGCCCAAAGCAGGGCTGTTCTTGTTCCAGAGGATCGGATGGTCGATTCACTGCTTTCCGGGCCGGGCGATTACGACAAGGTTCGGTCGCGCTTTCGCTGGCCTGCGCTGGATCGGCTCAACATCGCCAGGGTCTGTTGCGATGCATGGGCCGAGCGCGATCCGGGTCGTGCGGCCATCATCGAGGTCGGGCCGGATTTTGCCCTTTCGACATTCACATATGGGGAAATGCGGCAGCAGGCCGAAAGGCTGGCCGCTTCCTTGGCGCGGGCCGGGCTCGGCCCGGGTGATCGCATCGCGATTTTCCTGCCGCAGGGGCGTTTCGTGCCCATCGCGCATATGGCGATCTACAAGCTTGGCGCGATTGCCGTGCCGCTGGCTGTTCTGTTCGGGCCCGAAGCCATCACCTACCGTGCTGCGGATGCCGGGGCGCGCCTTATCGTGACGGATCGCGCCGGCGCGGCCCGCCTCGCGGCGCTTCGCTCGGACATGCCGGCGGTCGAGACCATCCTTTCCATGGATGGCGAGGCGGACGGCGCGGTCTCGCTCGCGCGCTTCACGGAAGGGGCGCCCGAAGGCTTCCCGACCCGCGACACACATGCCGAAGACCCCGCCCTGATGATCTACACCTCCGGCACGACGGGGCACCCCAAGGGCGCGCTTCATGCGCATCGGGTGCTGATCGGCCATTTGCCGGGCGTCGAGATGCACCATGATTTCCTGCCGCAGCCCGGTGACCGGCTCTGGACGCCGGGTGACTGGGCCTGGGCGGGCGGATCGCTCTACGTGCTGCTGCCGGGCCTTTATTTCGGCGTGCCGGTGGTCGCCTGGGCCTTCCAGAAATTCGATCCCGAAGCCGCGTTTGCGATGATGGAACGCGCGGGTGTGCGCAATGCCTTCATCCCGCCCACGGGCCTCAGGATGATGCGCAGCGTGGAAAAACCGCTCGAACGCTTTGGCCTCGATCTCCGAACACTCGCTTCGGGCGGGGAATCGCTGGGCACGCCGACTTTCGACTGGGGGCGGGAAGTGCTGAAGCTGCCCATCAACGAATTCTACGGCCAGACCGAGTGCAACCTGGTGCTTTCCGCCTCGCGCGCCATGGGGGTCATGCGCCCGGGCATGATCGGCAAGCCCGTTCCGGGGCATTTCGTGGCGGTCATCCGCGAGGATGGCTCGATGTGTGATCCCGAGGAGCCGGGGCAGGTGGCGATCCGCCGTCCTGACCCCGTGATGTTCCTTGGCTACTGGAACAATCCGGAAGCCACAAAGGAGAAATTCATCGGCGACTGGATGACCACCGGCGATCGCGGGTTCCGCGACGCCGAGGGGTATATCGGCTTTTTCGGCCGCGATGACGATGTCATCACCTCGGCGGGCTATCGCATCGGGCCGGTGGAGATCGAGGATTGCCTCCTCCGGCACCCCTCGGTGGCGCTGGCCGCGGTGGTGGGCAAGCCGGACCCCTTGCGCACGGAGATCGTCACGGCCTTCCTCGTGCTGAAGCCGGGACAACAGCCGAGTCCGGCTCTTGCCGACGACATTCGGGAGCATGTGCGCAAGCGGCTTTCCGCGCATGAATATCCGCGCGAAATCCATTTCATCCAAGAGATGCCGCTCACCACCACGGGCAAGGTGATCCGCCGCACCCTGCGCGACCGGCTTGCCTCAGCGGCCTGAGGGATTGGTCAGCGCCTTCCAGAAACCTTCGATGGTCTGGCGCGCCTCGCCCTGCGCGATGACGACCAGCCGCGTGCGCCGGTCGCGCGAGGGCCAGCGGGGGAGGCGCACGGGCGGATCGGCCACGGATTGCACGGCATGGATGAGCATGGGCCGTTCCGGGTCATCCGCCATGGCGACGAGGCCCTTGAGACGCAGGAGCTTCGGCCCGAGCATCAGGCGCATCGCCTCGCGGAAGACGGTAAGCTGCCCCTCGCTGACCGTCTGGGGCGAGACCAGCGCGAAGGCCTCGATCTCCGCTCCGTGCCGGTTGGGGTCATGCCCCGGCACATGGTCCGCTCCATGGCTCACACCCTCGTTCTCGCCGAGCCAGGCGACGAGATCAGCATCCTCCAGCCTTTCCGGGCGGAAGCGGAGGGTGGAGAGCGCCTCGGGCTGAAGGGCGGCTTGCGCTTCAAGCCAGGGTGCGAAGGGGTTCAGCGCCCGCGCCGCCGCGATGGTCGCCGCCTGCGCTTCCGGCGTGGCGATGTCCGTTTTCGAAAGGATCAGCGCATCGGCGAGCGCCACCTGCCGCCGCGCCTCGGCATGAGCGCGAAGCGTCTCCGCGCCATGCACGGCGTCAACGAGCGTGAGCACGGAAGCGATGCGGAAGCGTTTCGAAAGATAGGGGTGCTGCAATACGGCCTGCAGGATCGGAAGCGGGTCGGCAAGGCCGGTCGTCTCGATCAACACGCGCCGAAAGAAGCGGATGCGATCATTGTCGCGGCGGCGGAGCAGATCCTCCAGGGTCGCCACGAGATCACCCCGGATGGTGCAGCAGAGGCAGCCCGCCGCCATCAGCAGCATGTCGCCCTGCACTTCCTCGATCAGCAGGTGATCCAGACCAACGGCGCCGAATTCATTGATGATCACGAGGGTATCGGCGAAGGCCGGGTCCTTCAGCCAGGCATTGAGGCGCGTGGTCTTTCCGGCACCGAGGAAG
This sequence comes from Rhabdaerophilum sp., assembly GCF_046092605.1. Lineage (NCBI taxonomy): Bacteria > Pseudomonadati > Pseudomonadota > Alphaproteobacteria > Hyphomicrobiales > Rhabdaerophilaceae > Rhabdaerophilum > Rhabdaerophilum sp. The sequence goes on from NZ_JBJTDY010000150.1 coordinate 22,969, forward strand.
CCCGTGAGGATGGTGAGCGGGATGGGCTCCAGAGGATCGCGCGCGCTCACGGGTTTTCGTCCTCACGGCTCCCTGGTGCCCAGGCGGATCTCGGCCGCAAGCGCCGCGAGGATCAAGGCCACGCCAATGGACTGAACCGGGGTGAGAACCTCGCCGAGGAAAAGGCCGGCCATGGCGATGGCCATCACCGGCTCGAACAGGAACAGCAGCCCCGCGCGGTCGGCGCTGATCTTCTGCGCGGCCACGAGTTGCAGCCAATAGGCCAGCGCATAGGCGCCCATGGCCAGCGCCACGGCGACGGGGGCGATGCCGAGCGCGACGGCCGGGTTCGCCAGCCCGCCCTGCAGCCAAGCGAACAGGAAGGCGAGCGGCCCCATGAAGACCTGCGTCCAGAAGGCGTTCCGCAGCGGCGCATTCGGCACATGGCTCGCGGTGATGAACAGGTAGGCACAGGCGAAAGCCCCACCCAGCGTGAACAGCACGCCCTTCAGAGACAGCCCGGCGAGAGACGGCCCCACAGCCGTCACCAGGCCTGCGAAGGCCACGACGAACACGCCCATCTGCACCCGCGAGATGCGCCGGCCCTCGATGCGGGAGGCGAGCAGGATCACGAAGAGCGGAAACATGTAGAACAGCACCACGGCCATGGGCACCGGCAGATGATCGACCGAGGAGAGGTAGAAGATCGCCGTCAGGCTCGCGCTGATCGAGAGGCGCAGGGTGGGGCCGGCCTCGCCAGGCAAGAGCCGCAGGCGCTCGCGTGCGAAAAAGGCGATGATCGCAAGAAGCGGCAGGAACCATACGGACCGCCAGGCGATGAGATCCGCACCCGGCATGCCCGCCTGCGAGGCCACGCGCGCGGCGGCAACATTCGCGCCATAGAGCGCGGCACTGATGAGCGCGAGGCCGGTGCCGATGCGAAGCGCGCGCCTGGAACCCCTGAAAACGGTCGATTCACTCACGGCTGGCGGCCAACATTGGCCGGGCGCTGCCGGGCTGGAGACTGTGCCGTGGCTTTCGGCGGCTGGGTCCTGGCATCAGCCTTGGCCTTGGGATTGGCCTTGCTATCGGCCTTGGATTTGGCTTTGGGCCGTGGCGCGAGCTTCTTCTTTTCCGCCGTGGGACCCACGGCCGCCGGGCGAGTTTTGGCCGGCGGGATCGCCGCCTGCGCCGTGATCGCGCCGGGAAGCTGGAGTGGCGCGCCCGAGGCGCGCGGCTGTTGCGGCGCGAGGGCGGTGGCGGGCGGCCGCCGCGCGGGCTCGCCCCGCCGGCGCGCCCCGGCGGTGCTGCCCGGCGCGCGGCCGAGATAGACCGGGATCGGCTCGAAGGTCGCGCGCGGCCCGAGCTGGATCGAGTTGCCCGAGCGCGAACCAACGGCCATGGATTCGGAGGGCGCGCGCTGCATCATCACCAGCGCGCTGGGATTGTCGATATGGGCCTGCAGGATAGCGGCGCCGGTATCCTCGGCTTCACTCGCAGGGGCGGCACCCCGGCGGCAGATCTCCTGCCGCCGGTTGGGAGCGGTTGTTTCGAAGCTCGCGGTGAGCGTTTCGAGCGTGCGCCCGTTGGCCGCGCCCCAGCCGCGACCCGAATTGAAGCCGGCATCGAGCAGTTGCGCCGCCTTCAGCGTGCGATCCGCGCCATTCGAGGCTCCGAGAACCACGGCGATGAGCGTGCGGCCATTGCGCTGCGCCGCGCCCACGAGGTTGAAGCCCGAGGCGCAGATGAAGCCGGTCTTCATGCCCATCGCGCCGGAATAACGGCCCATCAGGCCATTGGTGTTGTTGTAGACGCGATTGCCGAGTTTCAGCGCGCCGATGCCCCAGAGATCGCTGTGTTCGGGGAATTCCGTTAGCAGCGCGCGGGCCAGCACGGCGAGGTCCCTGGCGCTGGAATACTGCCGGTCATCCTCCCAGCCATGCGGGTTCACCCAGTTACTTTCACGCATGCCGATGCGGCGCGCCTCGCGGTTCATCATTGCCGAGAAATTCTCGACAGAGCCGGCCACGCCCTCCGCGACGACCACCGCGATGTCATTCGCGGATTTCACCATCAGGAATTTGAGCGCGTTCTCGAGTGTCACTTCCTGGCCCGGCTTCACGCCGATCTTGGAAGGGCGTTGCCTGGAGGCGAGCGGGGAGACGACAAGCGGGGTGTCGAGCGTGATCGCGCCGGTCTTCACCGCGCGCAAGGCCACATAGGCCGTCATCAGCTTGGTGGTGGAGGCCGGGTGCCATGGTCGCGTGGCGTTGTTTGCCTCGATCACCTCGCCGGATTCGGCATCGACCACGAGGGTCGGGACCATCGGGTTCTGCGCCTTAGCCGCGCCGGACATCAATCCGAAAGCAAGAAACGCCGGCCCGAGGCCAAGGCGCACGAAACGGGGAACAGAACAGACCGACATGATGCGACAACAAGACCCTGTGCGAAAAAGAGCCGGCGAACGGCTCTCGCGAGGCGCTTAAAGGCGGAACAAATCACTCCGCTTGATTCATAGGCCCAGTTTCGGTTCGCGAACAGCGCGGAAACCGTGCAGACGGCTTTCTGCTCACGAGAATATGGCGTTCCTCGGGCGGCTGTGCTTAAAGATTAGACGCAATTGGTATACCAATCATCATCATGCCGGGTCGCCCGGCTGGAGCAGGCGCGCGGATCAGCGCGCTTAAAGAACGCCCTGGAGGGATTCGCGCATGAGTGCTGCCATCATCGGCTGGGCCCACACCACCTTCGGCAAGAAGGAAGAGAGCCTTGAGGAACTGATCGTCACCGTTGCCCGCGAGGCGCTTGCCCACGCGGTTGTCGAGGCCGAGCAGGTCGACGAGATCTATCTCGGGCATTTCAACGCGGGCTTCTCGCCACAGGATTTCACGGCCTCGCTGGTCCTCCAGGCGGATCCGGCCTTGCGCTTCAAGCCGACGACGCGTGTCGAGAATGCCTGCGCCACCGGGTCGGCGGCGGTGCACCAGGCCGCGAAGGCGATTGCCGCGAAGGCCGCCAAGGTGACTCTCGTGGTGGGCGTCGAGCAGATGACGCGCACGCCCGGCCCGGAAATCGGCGCGAACCTGCTGAAGGCCTCCTATCTGCCGGAAGACGGCGATACGCCCGCGGGTTTCGCCGGCGTGTTCGGCAGAATCGCCGGCGGCTATTTCCAGCGCTATGGCGACCAATCGGATGCGCTGGCGAAGATCGCCGCGAAGAACCACAGGAACGGCGTGTCGAACCCCTATGCGCAGATGCGGAAGGACCTTGGATTCGAGTTCTGCCGCACCGAAAGCGACAGGAATCCCTTCGTCGCGGGACCTCTGAAGCGCACGGATTGCTCTCTGGTCTCGGATGGCGCGGCGGCCCTGGTGATCGCCGATGTGGAAACCGCCATGCAGGCGAAGCGCGCCGTGATGCTGCGCAGCCTTGCCCATGCCCAGGATTTCCTGCCGATGTCCAGGCGCGACATTCTCGCCTTCGAGGGCTGCGCGATCGCCTGGAAGAAGGCTCTGGGACAGGCAAAGCTCACGCTGGACGATCTCTCCTTTGTCGAGACGCATGATTGCTTCACCATTGCCGAGCTCATCGAATACGAGGCGATGGGCCTCGCAAAGCCCGGCGAGGGGAGCCGCGCCATCCTCGAAGGGTGGACCGAGAAGACCGGCAAGCTGCCGGTCAACCCTTCGGGCGGGTTGAAGGCCAAGGGCCATCCGATCGGCGCGACAGGCGTTTCCATGCACGCGCTGACGGCGATGCAGCTCTGCGGCGAGGCAGGCGACATGCAGATCAGCGATGCGAAGCTCGGCGGGATTTTCAACATGGGTGGTGCCGCGGTCGCGAATTACGTCTCGATTCTCGAACGCATCCGCTGACGTTACGCAAGATGACGAGCGCCTTCTCGCTGGCGCGGCGGCGCGCGGTGTTTGCCGCCGCCTCGACCGGCTACATCCTCAGCCAGTTCTATCGCTCCTTCCTGACGGTGGTGGTGGATGATCTAACGCGGGACCTCGCCATCGGCCCGAAGGAGTTCGGGGCGCTGGGAGCTGCCTGGTTCTTCGCCTTCGCGGCCTTGCAGATCCCGGTCGGGATCTGGCTCGATCGATATGGCCCGCGCCGGACGACCGTGGTGATGATGGCGCTGGCGGTGCTCGGGGCCGTGCTTTTCTCCCAGGCCACGAGCTTCTGGACGGCCGCGACCGGAATGGCGCTGATCGGTGCCGGCTGCGCGCCGATCCTCATGGGCGCGCTCTATTTCTTCGGCCGCACCGAAGAGCCGGGGCGTTTCGCGGCCCTCGCCTCGGTTTTCCTCGGGGTCGGTCTGCTGGGCGGGCTGCTCGCGGCGGCGCCGCTTGCCTATGTCGTCTCGCTCATCGGCTGGCGGATGGCCTTCCTGCTGATGGTGGGCGTAACCCTGGCCTCGCTATTGCTGATCGCCTTCGTGATGCGTGATCCACCGGCTGCGGAGCAACCGGCCAAGGTCGGGTCGATGGTCGAGGCTTTTCTTGCCCTGCTGAAATCGCCGGGCATGGTTCCGATCCTCGCGATGAGCCTTGTCGCCACCGGTCCGGTCTGGACCGAGCGTTCGCTCTGGGTCGGACCATTCTTCGGCGAGGTGCATGGGCTCGAACCGCTCGCGCGCAGCCAGATCGCACTGGCCATGGGCGTGGGCATGACCCTCTGCGCCCTTCTCGCCGGGCCGATTGCCGGGAAACTCGGCCAGCCGAAACATGTTTCCCTGACCGGAACATTGGTGGCGGCCAGCGGCTTCATGGCGCTCGCCTTCTGGCCCCTGGCGCCCTTGCCCCTCGCCATCCTCTTCACGATTCAGATCGGACTTTTCGGTGCGACCTATGCGATGATGGTCGGCCATGCCCGTCTCTTCATGCCGGCTGACGTACTGGGGCGCGGCATCACGCTCGTGAACTTCATCAACATCCTCGGTACGGGGCTGATGCAATATGCTTCCGGGGCGATGGTCGCGCATTGGAAGGCGCAGGGCCTTACTGCCCCCGCCGTCTATTCCAACCTGCATCTGATGTTCGGATTGCTGATGCTGGCGGGCGCAATGTTCTACAGCTTCGCGCCGGCCAAGCCGAAGGGCTGATGCTCAGCCCTCGCCGGCTTCGCGGCGAATGAAGAGCAGCTTGTCGATGCGACGGCCATCCATGTCGACGATCTCGACACGCCAGGCGCCGAATTCCGCGATGTCGCCTTCGCGCGGGATGCGGCCGAAAATCTCCAGCGCCAGCCCCGCAACCGTATGGAAGCGCGCATCCGAAGGCACGGCGATGCCCAGTTCGGATTCGAGGGCGCTGATCTCGGTGCGGCCATCCACCAGCGAGCTGCCATCCGCCCGCTCGATGATCTGGCGGGTCTCGACCTCGTGCTCCTCCGGAATGTCGCCGGTGATCGCTTCGAGAACATCGGTCAGCGTCACCACACCCTCGAATGTGCCGAATTCGTCGAGCACGAAGGCGAAATGGTTGCGCTTCTCGCGGAAGAGCTCGATCACATCGAGCACCGAGGAGGTGTCCGGCACGAAAACCGGCTCGCGCAGGGCCCCCTCGATATCGAAGGGCTTGCCTTCCAGAAGCTGGTCCAGCAGGTCCTTCTTGTGCACGAAGCCGAGCGGCTCATCGATGGAATTGCCCTTGGCGATGACCACGCGGCTATAGGGACACTGGCGCAGTTCGGCACGCGCCACCTTGGGGTCATCCGCGACATCGATCCAGTAGACCGCCGAACGGCGGGTCATGATCTGCGTCACCGGGCGCTCGGCAAGGCCGATCACCTCCTGAACCATCGCCTGCTCGGCCGGGTCGATGATGCCGGATTGCGTGCCCTCCTCGAGCATCGTCTCGACTTCCTCTTCCGTCACGCGGCTGTCGCGCTCCTGCCGGATGCGAAAGGTGCGCAGGATGAGCGCCGTCGAGGCCGAAAGCAGGTGCACGAAGGGGCGCGTCAGCGTCGCGACGAAGCCGAGAGGGCGCGCGACGCGAGCCGCGATGGCCTCAGGATGGGCCAGCGCGATGCGCTTCGGCACGAGTTCCCCCAGAACAATCGAAAGGAAGGTGATGCCCAGGATGACGATGCCGTAGCCGATCGGCTCGGCATAGGCGGCGATCACCGGGGTTTCCGAAAGCGCATCGCCGAGTTTCTGGCCGAGCGTCACGGTGCCGAAGGCGCCCGATACGATGCCGACGAGCGTGATGCCGATCTGGACCGAGGAGAGGAAGCGCGACGGCTCCTGCGCGAGTTCGGCGGCTTTCCGCGCGCCGGTATCTCCCGCTTCCGCCATGGCTTCGAGGCGAGCCTTCCGAGCGGAAACGATCGCCATCTCCGACATGGAGAAGAAGCCGTTCAGCAGCGTGAGGCCCAGAACGACCAGAATTTCGAAGAATAACATTGGCTCGAAGGGTTGCGATTGCGCCCGGCCTGGAAACCGGATCATGCCTGTTCTTGAGCATGAAGGCGGCGGAAAGTCCAGTCCGCAAGGCTTCTCAGGGCTCCGCGCTGGCCCGTGCCACCACGGCAAGGGCATGCAGGCCGCTCTCGAATTCCGCTGCAAGGAGCGCGTTTACCCGGCGGTGGCGTTCCACGCGCGAAAGGCCATCGAAAGCTGCCGCGCGAATGATGACGCGATAATGCGTTTCCCCACCCTCGCGCCAGCCCGAATGGCCGTGATGCTGGTGGCTCTCGTCGATGACCTCGAGCGCGATCGGCTCCAGGCTCGACAGAAGGGAACGGATGCGGTCCTGCCTGCTCATGGGGCGCATGTAGCGCGGCCGGCCATGCGGGATCAAGCAGGCTTGCCATGCACGCAAGGGAATGTCTCGGTTTGAATTTCAGCGGGGCCGATGGATGGCATCGTCTCTCTCGCATCCCCTGCCATGGCGGGCTCGGGACCTCGCAGTTTTCCCGAGCCATCTGTCTCCTTGCCTCAGGATTCGGGAACAAGGCGTCCGGGACTCGAAGGGCGGTCCACTCAGCAACAGGTTGCCCGTGCGGAAAATCCCCCGCCCGCGTCTCCCGATCGCCGTAGCCGTTGCGCTGGGCGAGGCGCAGCGCGCTCTTCCCGCCACGGGCCGCGTCGGTCAGCGCGCAGCCGGGCTATTCGATGCCGCCGCTTTGAAATGGTAATGACGGCTTGCGAACCAGAATGGCGCCGGGGCACGGAGGTTTTCTCACATGAACACAAGATCATCTTTGCTATCGCTCTGCGGTGGCGCATGGATCAGGGTCGCCGTGATCATCCTGTTC
>NZ_JBJTDY010000151.1:0-4232 GCF_046092605.1 Rhabdaerophilum sp.
ACGATGGGGATGAGCACGCGGATCGGACCCATGAAATGTCCGAAGAACACCCCTATCACGCCCCAGCGCCGCGTGAAATCCTGTGCCATTGCGACTGTTCCGCTGTAGTTGCGGACTGGCCACATCGTCAGGATGCGGCCCTGCATGGTGGCGCTGATGATGTACATCAGCGAGAAGCCGAGGCTCGCCCCGAGCGCGCCCGCGAGCAAGGAGGGCAGCAGCGGCACGCCGCTCGCGGCCATCAGCCCGCCGATCGCGATCAGCAGGAAGGTGGATGGGATGAAGATCGAGACCACGACAATCGTCTCACCCAGCGCCATCAGGAAAATGATCAGCGGCGCGTAATCCTGGTTTGCGCGGATGAAGGCCAGGATGTCGTCAGTCGTAAGGTTGAACGGCATGGGGTCCTGATGGAACGAGGACGACAACGCCGCAAGCGGCACGCTGCGGAGGAGTTAATGGATGCGCCGCCTTTCGTCCAGTGATCTGGCGTTCTCAAGGCGAAAAGCGCCTGTGAAAAGCCGCTTTCGGTTTCCGAGCGGTCCCGGAATGCGGCCGCTCCGGCCTGGCCCCCGGCCGGCGTTCAGCGTCCCTGCGCTTTCAACCGCGCGCGGCATTCCACGTTGAACACGCGCCAGGTCTTGCCCGCGGCCGTGAACTGCGCCTTGTTCTGCCGCCATTCCTGCCCGCAGGCGCGCATGCGGTTGTCATTCGCGAGCTGGGCTTCCGAGCGCTTGCGCTTGGGCTTGGGGGCCTCGGCGGCGGGCGCCTGTGTCGCCGGTGCGGTGGCAGCCGGCGCGCTGCGGGTGGTGGCGGACGGGCGCAGGGGGTTCGGTTGGGCAGGCATGGTCTGGGCCAGCGCAACGGAGGCAGGCAGGCCCAAGGCCAGGGCGAGGGTGGCGAGGCGGCAAGGCGTCATGGCGGCTTCCAATCGTCGATCCGGACAGGCTCCGGCCCATGAAGCTTAGCGCCGCACATGCTGCCCCGCCAGAGCCCGTGGGGCGGCTTTCTCACAACCGCGCGAGCAGGCGAAAAATGGCCGTCCACCCCCTGCCCATCGCCGCAAGCCAGGCTTATGCTCCGATCGCTGCGGCCCGAGGGCCGTCTCCCAGTGAAGGACAGAACCGCCGATGAAACCCATCGATCTCTATTACTGGCCTACCCCGAATGGCTGGAAAATCTCCATCATGCTCGAGGAATGCGGGCTGCCCTACGAAACGCACCTGATCGATATCGGCAAGGGCGACCAGTTCAAGCCGGAATTCCTGGCGGTGTCGCCGAACAACAAGATTCCGGCCATCGTGGATTACGAGACCGTGGGTGGCGAGCCGATCTCGGTCTTCGAAAGCGGGGCCATTCTCCAGTATCTCGCGCGGAAAACGGGCAAGTTCTATCCCGTCAACGAGCGGAGCCGCGTCGAGGTGGATCAGTGGCTGTTCTGGCAGGTCGGCGGCCTCGGCCCCATGGCTGGCCAGACGCATCATTTCCGCATCTACGCGCCGGAGAAGATCGAATACGCCATCAACCGCTACACCAACGAGACCAGGCGCCTCTATGGCGTGATGAACAAGCGGCTGAAGGATCGCGAATATCTCGCGGGCGACTATTCCATCGCCGATATCGCTTGCTACAGCTGGGCCAAGCTCTGGGAGCGGCAGGGGCAGGACATCAACGAATTCCCGCACATGAAGCGCTGGCTCGACGCAATTGCCTCACGTCCGGCCGTGCAACGCGGCCTTGCGGTGGGGGCAGAGAAGCGCGATCCCTCCAGCGCGCGCATGCAGGACCCGAAGGTGCAGGAAATTCTGTTCGGCAACAAGCCGAAGGGGTGAGGCCGCTTTCGCGGCACCAAATTTCGGACCTTTGGGAGCGAAGCGGGCCCAATTCGCCTGCAATAAGACCGATTTCCGCACGGGGCGAGCCAGATCGGAAATCGCGCTCTTTCTTGCCACGTTTATTCCGAACAACCGGGATCAGCCCTGATCGCCCCCTACCCGATTTCGGGCCCGGATGGTTCTGCATCCCTCTTTTCATTTTTGGCATCCAACCGTTCTGCAACTACCGAATTTGCCACGGCATCGATCGTCGTGTTCACGAGAACGGACCTATTCGAGGAGACCAAATCAGCGGACGCATCGGCCAGTCCCCCAAGGGCTTCGAGAGCGGTCTGAGCGACCGGGAACGAGCTTTCGACGGCGGCTTCGATGACCGCTCCAACCACTTCGTCGATCATTCAGTCCACTCCAACCCCGTGTCACACGCGATCACAGCCAAAACTGGAGCACCGGAGCCGGAGATCCAGGGCGATAACCCGATCTCCGGACAATCTGCGCTGTCACTGGGGCGAATGCATGGCAAGCCCTCGGTTCTGCGGCCTGCGCCTCAATTCGCGCGAGACCAGCTCACGGAGCGGCAGATCCAGCCGCCGGCGATGCATCCTGCCGTGGTCAGCGCATTGCCCGAGAGTATCATCTTGCCGGAATAGGTCTTGCCGTCTTCCGGGTTGAGGGCCTGCCCGGCCCAGCTGTTCGCGCCATTCGGCCTCATGTCATAAAACACGCGCTGGCCGACACTGGATTTCGATTCGGCCGGGTTCCTCAGCCAAACCACCGTGCCGCAAATCGCCTCGCCGCATTTGGCGAAACGGACTCGCGATTCGCCATTTTCACGCAGCCATGTGCCCAGAACCTCCTGCGCGGATGCCATGCCCGGCAGGGCGAGTGCGCCTGCAAGGCTCGCGCCGAGCGCGAGAATGGTTGTCTTGACGCGAGCCATGGTTTCCTCTCCCCTCCCGGGTTTTTCGCGGTCGGGCCGAGCCCCCCGGTCGGCCCCCTGAAGCGGAAGAATAGTTCATTCCTAAACAATGTCCAGCCGGAGGCATCCTGCCGGCAATTGGCCTGGAATGGTTTCGGGAAGCTTCCGTTCACCGTGAGGGATGAACTTGAATGCCGTTGAAAGAATTGTAAAAATCGAGTTTTCAGCCTCAATGGAATGTGAATCGTGTCCAGGGTGGCAGAGTTTGGTAACGACGCTTGTTCAGCGGTTTTTCGAGAAGTTTCCTCAAATTCGAGCCATCCGATCGGGGCCAGAGCAACGTGCCACCGGGGGACGACAGGGTACAGGCAAGGGAACAGAACAATGGCGACGATGGGCATGAACGGATCGGGCGAACCGGTCGCCGGCCTCTTCGAAAAGGCGGTGGATTTCGCAACCGGGCGCTCCGGCGCTCTCGATTTCATCGAGGCGCACAAGTGGTTCAATCTCGCGGCGATGCGCGGGGATGCCGAGGCAGCGCGCCGCCGGCAGGAACTCGCGGCGGAAATGGCGCCGGGCGAGGTTGCCCGGGCTTTGCAGCTCGCCCGGGAGTGGATTTCAATGCACTGAGCAGGGATCTCGGCCTCAGGCTCTGCCTTCCCGGCCCGGGCATGGCGCAGCCTGACCGGAAAAGCGCTTCCTTCGGGGCTTGAAACCGTGGCGTCGCTCGGGCATAGACGGCTCACGCCGGTTCATCGGCGCCGGAGACGTGGCCGAGAGGCTGAAGGCACTCGTTTGCTAAATGAGCATACCTCGAAAGGGGTATCATGGGTTCGAATCCCATCGTCTCCGCCACTCACCCCCTCAAGAATTCTCTGTTTTCGGGCCGGTGCGACAAGCCGCGGGAATGACGCGGCTTTGTGCGGCGATTCCGTTCGCTGGCGGTCAATAGCCGCGCTTTTCCGGGGCGGTTTCGGGCTGGTCTGACGCATGGTCTCCGGCTGTCGGAGAGGACGGTCGGTTTCGGTGTGTTTTGCGGGAACAGGGAATTTACAGGGAAATCGCATCATTTTTTGCCGTCCGGCGGGCGATTTCCGGCGGGGGTGGGCTCTGTCAGATAAAAATCGGGTTGCCGCCCGAGCAGGTGCGGCTACCTTCGATGGCATGAGTAACGCCCGCATTTTCCGCTACTTCAAGACCTCGCCCGAGATCATCCGCCTGGCGGTTATGATGTATGTCCGCTACCCGCTCTCGCTACGGAACGTCGAGGACCTTCTGCACGAGCGCGGCATCGACATCACCCACGAGACGGTGCGGTTCTGGTGGAACCGCTTCGGGACGATTTTCGCGGCCGAGATCCGCCGGAGTCGGGTCGAGGCGATGCGAAGTTTCCGGCATCGGCGATGGCACCTCGACGAGGTTTTCGTGAAGATCAACGGCGTGAAACACTATCTCTGGCGCGCCGTCGATCACGAGGG
>NZ_JBJTDY010000152.1:0-14827 GCF_046092605.1 Rhabdaerophilum sp.
GTCATCGCGGGCATAGACGGTTTTTCCGCCATGCGTGATGCGATAGAGCGGCGGCACGGCGAGGAAGAGGTGCCCGTTCTCGATCAGCTTCGGCATCTGCCGGTAGAAGAAGGTGATGAGGAGGGAGGCGATATGCGCGCCATCCACATCCGCGTCGGTCATGATGATGATCTTGCCGTAGCGCAGGTCATCCTCGCGATATTGCGAGCCTGTGCCGCAGCCGAGCGCGAGCATGAGATCGGCGAGCTGCTGGTTCGCCTGGAGTTTATCTTTCCCGGCATTGGCGACGTTGAGGATCTTGCCGCGCAAGGGCAAAATGGCCTGAGAGGCGCGATCGCGCGCCTGTTTCGCGGAGCCACCGGCCGAATCGCCCTCGACGATGAAGAGTTCCGAGCCTTGCGTGGCGGAAAGCGTGCAATCCGCGAGCTTGCCGGGCAGGCGCAATTTCCGCACCGGGGTTTTCCGCGCGACATCCTTCTCGGCGCGGCGGCGCAGGCGGTCCTCCGCGCGCTCGATGACGAAATCGAGAAGCCGATTCGCGTTGTTCGGGTTGCCCGCGAGCCAATGGTCGAAAGCATCACGGATCGCGGCATCGACGATGCGCGAGGCTTCGGGGGTTGCGAGCTTGTCCTTGGTCTGGCCCACGAATTCCGGCTCGCGGATGAAGACCGAGAGCATCACCGCCGCGCCGGTCATCACGTCGTCGGAGGTGATCGCGGCCGCGCGCTTGGTTTGTCCGATGCGCTCGGCATGATCCTTCAGCGCCCGCAGCAGCGCGACGCGCAGCCCGGCCTCATGCGTGCCGCCATCGGGCGTCGGCACGGTGTTGCAATAGGAGGAGACGAAGCCGTCATCGTGCTGGAACCAGGCGAGCGCCCATTCGCAGGCGCCGTGGCCCTGTTTATCCAGTTTCCCGGCGAACATCTCCTCCACGACGAGCGGTTTGCCTTCCACCTCGCGCGCGAGATAATCCGACAGGCCGCCGGGAAAGCGCAAAACCGCGCGATCGGGCGTATCCGTGCCGGCGACGAGGGCGGGATCGCAGGCCCAGCGGATTTCCACGCCGCGATAGAGATAGGCCTTCGACCGCGCCATCTTGTAGAGGCGGGCGGGCGAGAAGGCGGAGCCGGATTTGAAGATCTCGCCATCCGGCTTGAAGCGCACGCTTGTGCCGCGCCGGTTGCGGATGGCGCCGAGATGCTCCAGCGCACCCAGCGGCAGCCCCTTCGAGAAGCGCATGCGATAGAGTTGCTGCTCGCGCGCGACTTCCACCTCCACGAGTTCCGAAAGCGCATTCACCACCGATACGCCCACGCCATGCAGGCCGCCGGAGGTCTCATAGGCCTTGCCATCGAACTTGCCGCCGGCATGCAGCTTGCACATCACGATTTCGAGCGAGGACTTGCCCGGGAATTTCGGATGCGCATCCACCGGGATGCCGCGGCCATTATCGGCCACCGTGAGGAAGCCGTCAGATGCAAGGTGGATGTCGATGAAGGTCGCATGGCCCGCGACAGCCTCGTCCATCGAATTGTCGAGCACCTCGGCGAAGAGGTGGTGCAAGGCCTTCTCATCCGTGCCGCCGATAAACATGCCGGGGCGGCGACGGACGGGCTCCAGCCCTTCGAGCACCTCGATGGAGGAGCCGTCATAGCCGCCGGAGGAGGGCGAGGCAGGCGGCGGCGGGGCCTTGCTGCCACCGCCGCTGCCACCGCCCGCCGGGGCGGGATTGGCCGGAGGCGCTGGCGGTTTCTCGCCCGTGCCGGCAATGGCCGGCCTCGGCTTCGCCTCGCGCACCATGTCCTGCGCGGCTTTCTCAAGCTGGCCGAAAAGATCGAGGGCAGGCGAGGATTTCGAGGACATCAAGACCTGGGGGCTGGGAACGCTGACTGATTCGAATCAGCCGTATCATGCCACAAACGGGGGCGGGAATTCCTCCCCCCGTTGCAGGTTTTCCCGCCTTTCGATGCGGGAAGTCGCTTGCCGACTGCCTGTTTTGTTCATGGTCGCATTCTCTTCACGCGAACCGGCGACCACTTCGCTTGAGAATGCTCCTAGAGCATCCGCCCGCCAAGTGGATACCGGTTGGCGGAAAAAGCGGATGCGAAAACAAGAAGAGTGAGCGCCAGATCTGATTCAATCAGATCGGTTTGCGCTCTAGACCGCGATTTTTCCGCCGCCCTTCCTGGTGATGGCCACGATGGCCGGGCGTGGCGGCATGCCCGGCTTGAAATCCGGCCAGCGCGTCGAGGGATCATCGAAGGTGGAATCCTTGCCCCAGGCCTTCCATTCCTTGCCATCCTCGGCCGGGTGCTGAACCGCGACGAAGAAGGTCTGCATATCCGGTGTCATGCAGGGGCCGCACACCTCGGCACCGGCCGGCGCCCGGTAGAAATGCTTCGAGGTGCCGCGCGCAGCACCCTCGGTATCGAGCGCCCAGATGCCATCGGAGCGGCCGTTGAAATCATCCGCATTGCCGTCGGTGGAGATCCACATGCGACCCATGGCGTCAAAGGCGCAGTTATCCGGATTGGAGAACCAGCCGTCCTTCGAGGTCAGCGGGTTGAAGCTCGCACCCACGGCGGCCACCGATGGATCGCCGCATTTCACGAGGATTTCCCACTTCATCCTTGTGGCGGATTGGTCCCCATCCGGCGGGGTCAGTTCCACGATATGCCCATGCTTGTTATCCGCCCGCGGATTGACGCCATCCACCTCGTTGGGCTTCCGGTTCGCGTTCTTGGTGAGGATGATATAGACTTTGCCCGTTTTCGGGTTGGCCTCGACATCCTCCGGCCGGTCGAGCTTCGTCGCGCCGAGAAGGTCGGCCGCGCGACGGGTTTCGATCAGCACATCGGCCTGGCTTGCAAAGCCGTTGGCGGGGGTGAGCGGGCCCTGCCCGAAGACGAGGGGCAACCATTCCATCGTGCCATCCGCGCCGAATTTCGCGACCGAGAGCACACCCTCGTCGAGCAGGTTCATGTTATCCGCGCGCTTGCCCGGCACCACCTTGCCCCTGGTCACGAAGCGATAGACGTAATCGTTGATCTGGTCGTCGCCGGAATAGAGCACGTATTGCCCACCCTTCGGGTTGACGATGCCCGCCGCCCCCTCGTGCTTGAAGCGGCCGAGAGCGGTCCGCTTCTTGGGCATGGAGGTGGGGTCATAGGGGTCGATCTCGACGATCCAGCCGAAGCGGTTGGGTTCGTTCGGCTCCTTCTCGACCTTGAAGCGATCGACATAATGCCCCCAGGCATAGCGGCGTCCGGGAATGCCGATGCGCTTCCAGTTTGCCTCCTCGCGATGCCCGGCCGGAACGGGGCCGAGGAAATAGTTGTTGATGTTTTCCTCGCAGGTGACCCAGGTCCCCCAGGGCGTGGTGCCGCCCGCGCAATTGTTGATCATCCCGAGCACGCGGCGGCCCGTGGGGTCGGCCTTGGTCTTCATGCGATCATGCCCGGCGGCGGGGCCGGTGATCTCCATCGGCGTTTCGGCGGTGATGCGGCGCGCATATCTCGAACGCTCGACCACGGCCCATTTGCCCTCCTTTCCGCGCTCGATTTCCACCACCGAGCCGCCATGCGCCATCATCTCCACCTCGGCCATCTGCCGGGTGATCTTGGCGGGGTCGGCCGAGCGGGCATCGGAGACGGATTTCAGGCCGGGAAAGAGCAGTTCCGTGCTCGTATATTCGTGGTTGACCGCGAGCAGGCCGCGATTGCTGCCCTTGAGGGAGAAGTAACCCACGAAATCATTGTTGTAGCTGAACTGCTTCGCCTGCCGCGCGCCGGTCTGCGCCATCGGATCAAAGGGCAGGGCATCGGGCATGATCGGGTCGCCCCAGCGGATGAGGATATCGGCATCGTAGCCTTCGGCAATGTGGTGGTTGCCATCGACACCGGCTGTCACCTCCTTGAAATTGAACGCGGACTTCGTGCGCTTCGCAGTCTGGGCCTGCGCCGGCTCGGCGGCCATGAAACCTGCGGCCATGAAGCCGGCGGGCAGGGCCGCGGCGAGCACGGTGCTCGCGAGCAGGCCGCGCATGAGGTCGCGGCGATCCATGCGCTCGGCGATGATGTCGCCGATGGTCGGGCTCGTGGTGGGGTTGGTCTCGTTGTCCTCGTCGTCATCCATGCCGTTGATGGCTTCGAAGCTCGCGCGCTCGGTCGTGTTCATGGTGCTTCCACCTGATGTCTTTTGCCAGCGAAACATGTCTTTTCGAGATTGGCAAATCTCCATGACAGCCGCGTGTCCGGGATGGCTCGCCGATGACCGGCGCATTCAGCAAAACTTCACGATCGAAATGGATGATCGCGGGCGTTCGAATCGCTGTTCCGCCCACGAGGTTGTGCCATGTACTCGCCCCGCATGAAGTCGCTCGAAAACTGCGCCCATGCGGCCGGCGGTGCCTTCGGCTGCTGCGAGGATGATTTCGAGCCGCGTTATGTCGCGCATCCCGGCCGGGCGAAGAAGGTGACCATGCTGGCGGTGCTGGCCGGGTTTTTCACCCTCGCGGCGGGGCATCATTTCGGCTTCACCAAGATGATCGCAGCGCTGCCCGGCTGGCGCGCGGCGGTCTGACGAGAGTTCGAGCTTAGACCCTGCCGTGTCGCGCGGAAGCCGGGGCTCAGTCTCCGTGACGCCCGATTGCATGGCTCCTCAGCCTGGCGCCCTCAGACGCTGAAACTCGTGCCGCAGCCGCAGCTCGCGGTCGCCTGCGGATTGCGGATCTGGAAGCTCTGGCCCAGCAACTCGGTGACGAAATCGAGTTCCGAGCCTTCGAGATAGGGCGCGGAAACCGGGTCCACGAGCACGATGATTCCCTCGCGCTCGATGCTGAGGTCGTCGGGCCGTGCTTCGGTCTCGATCGAATAGCGATACTGGAAGCCCGAGCAGCCGCCGCCTTCCACCGCCACGCGCATCATCGCGCCGGGCTTCTCCCTGGACAGGATCACCGCAAGACGTTTCGCGGCGCTTTCCGTCACCGCCAGCGGCGGCTTCTCCGGCCGGACGACGGGAGGAGGCGCGACGATATCGGTCGCGGAAAGGGCAAATTTCGGAGCCATCATCGTTTCCGGTCAGGGTTCAAGGCCCTGCCGCCTTTTGCGTGAATGGTGCATTTGAATGTAAGGAAGGCGCGGCCCGCCCGCAAGATTCATGACAAGGCCGACGATCACGATGCTGTTCACCCGCGAGCGCCCGCTCTCGCCCTTCGCCGTCGACCACCGCGCCTCTCGCGGGAGGCTCTTTCCGGCCGAGCCCTCGCCGACGCGCACCGAATTCCAGCGGGATCGTGATCGCATCATCCATTCCACCGCCTTTCGCCGCCTGAAGCACAAGACGCAAGTGTTCGTGGAGCATGAGGGCGACCATTACCGCACGCGCCTCACGCATACGATAGAGGTGAGCCAGATCGCCCGCGCGCTCGCCCGCAATCTCGGCCTCGACGAGGATCTCGCGGAGGCTTTGGCCCTCGCGCATGATCTCGGCCACACCCCGTTCGGCCATGCCGGCGAGGATGCGCTCGACGCGTTGATGGCCCCGCATGGCGGATTCGACCACAACGCGCAGGCCCTGCGCATCGTCACGCGGCTCGAACAGCGTTATGCCGGGTTCGACGGGCTGAACCTTTCCTGGGAGACGCTGGAAGGCCTCGTGAAGCATAACGGACCGCTCGTCGCGCCGAGCGGAGAGCCCATCGGCCGCTACCGCGCGAAAGGCGTGCCGCTCGCGATTTGCGAATTCGATAAGCTGTTTCCGCTTGATCTCGCAAGCCATGCCTCGGCGGAAGCGCAGGTGGCCGCCACTGCCGATGACATCGCCTACAACGCCCATGACATCGATGACGGCCTGCGCGCCGGGCTCTTCGGCATTGACGACCTCAGCGACGTGCCGCTGATCGGGCTGATCATTGCCGAGATCGACGCGAAATGGCCGGGCCTCGAGCCTCCGCGCTTTGCCCATGAAATCATGCGGCGGGTGATCACGCGTCTCGTGGAGGATGTGGGGCAGGAGGCTGAGCGGCGGATCATGCGCCTTGACCCGCTTTCGGCCCAGGATATCCGCGGCGCGCCACTCCCCGTCATCGCCTTTTCCGGCGGGATGGCGCGGGAGGAAAAGGCGCTGAAGGCGTTCCTGTTCGAAAGGATGTATCGCGCCCCGCGCGTGATGGTCATGCGGGAGCAGGCGGAGCGCATCCTTCGCGCGCTCTTCCAGCGCTACATGGCCGACCCCGCCGCCATGGGGGCAGCGGAAGGCGAAGCGGCACGCCCCCGCGCGATCGCGGATTACATCGCGGGCATGACCGACCGCTTCGCGCTGGCCGAATTCCAGCGCCTGTTTGACGAAACGCCGCCGCTTCGCTAGGCCGCGAGCCCCGCTTGTCTTCGCCATTCTTCCTTGAGGATATGGCCGTTTCGCTGGTGTTCCGCATGAACCTGTTCTCGTCCTTCGCCGCCGATGTGCAGGCGGCCCTTCGCGCCCTGCCGCTGACCGCGAACCTCCCCGCCGAGGCTCTGGCGCGCGTCACGGTCGAGCCGCCGCGCGATGCGAGCCATGGCGATCTCTCCACCAACGCCGCCATGGTGCTGGCGAAGGAGGCGAGGACGAACCCGCGCGCGCTTGCCACCGAGATCGTGGCCGCGCTCGAAAGATCCGGCCGCTATGCGAAGCTCGATGTCGCTGGTCCGGGCTTCATCAACGCGACCCTGCCGCCCTCTGCCTATCACGATGTGCTGCGCGCGGTGCTGACGGCCGGCGCGGATTTTGGGCGATCCGATCTGGGGCAGGGCCGGAAGATCAACGTCGAATATGTCTCCGCCAACCCCACGGGCCCCATGCATATCGGCCATGGCCGCGGCGCGGTTTATGGCGATGCGCTGGCGACCCTGCTCTCGGTCGCGGGCTATGAGGTCACGCGCGAATACTACATCAACGATGCCGGCGCGCAGGTCGATGTGCTCGCGCGTTCCGCCTTCCATCGTTACCGCGAGGCTCTGGGCCGCGATGTTGGCCCGGTGGGCGAGGGGCTCTATCCCGGCGATTACCTCGTGTCGGTTGGCAGGAAGCTCGCGGAAGAGTTTGGCGAGACGCTCGAAAACCTTGATGAAAGCGAATGGCTTCCGAAGGTCCGCCAGATCGCCATCGACGCCATGATGGACATGATCCGCGAGGATCTCGCCGCGCTCAACGTGAAGCACGACCTGTTCTTCTCGGAGGCCTCGCTGCAGGGCAGGAACGCGGGCGAGGGCGATCGCGTGGCCGCGACCATCCAGGATTTCCGGGATCGCGGGCTCATCTATCAGGGCCGGCTTCCCCCGCCCAAGGGCCAGAAGGACGAGGATTGGGAGGATCGCGAGCAGGCGCTGTTCCGCGCGACCGATTTCGGCGATGATGTCGATCGTCCGCTCATGAAGTCGGATGGCAGCTACACCTATTTCGCCTCCGACATCGCCTATCACGCGAACAAGTTCGCCCGCGGCTTCGCCGAGATGATCGATGTCTGGGGCGCCGACCACGGCGGTTATGTGAAGCGGATGCAGGCGGCCACCCGCGCCGCGACCGGGGGCAAGGGCAACCTCGAAGTTCGCCTCTGCCAGCTCGTGAAGCTGATGCGCAACGGCGAGCCGGTGAAGATGAGCAAGCGCGCGGGCGATTTCATCACGCTGCGCGACGTGATCGACGAGGTTGGCCGCGACGCGATCCGCTTCATGATGCTCGACCGCAAGAATGACCAGGAGCTGGAATTCGACCTCGCCAGGGTGCTGGAACAATCCAAGGACAACCCGGTCTTCTATGTGCAATACGCCCATGCCCGCTCGGCGAGCGTGTTCCGGCAGGCCGAAACGCTGGTGATACCGCCCGTCACGCATGCCGAAATGGCCATGGCCGATCTTGCAATTCTCAACGATGAGTTGCAGGCTGCCCTCATTCGGCTCGTCGCACAATTCCCGCGTCTGGTCGAACAGGCGGCGCTGAGCCGCGAGCCCCATCGCATTGTTTTCTACCTCTACGATCTTGCAAGTGCCTTTCACGGCTTGTGGAACAAGGGCAAGGAATTGCCCGATTTGAGGTTTATTAATAACGATGATCGAAAAGGAACACTGGCGAAGCTGGCTCTCGTGAAGGCCACGAGAACGGTGCTTGCGAATGGCCTTGCAATTCTCGGCGTCTCCGCGCCGGAAGAGATGCGCTAGGGCGACGCGGGCATCGCGTGTCCATTCGGCGAGCGGTCGTCCATCGTGGCGGCGTTGCAGGAAGGGAAGTCGCGTTCATGACCCTCAAGAATGAGCCCCGGCGCGAGCCGTCTCTCGCGGACCTCGAAGCTTTCGACCGTCTCTTGCGAGACAGCCTCAAGGCGGATGGCCTGGAGCCTGCCGCCGTGCCGCTCCAGCCTGCGCAAACGCCTGAGCCGGCAATCAAGGCTGATTCGGCTTTGGCCGAGTTCAACCGCCTCGTGGAAGCGCCCGTGGTGTTCGAGGCGCCGGGCGGACCGCCAAGCGTTTCACGCATTTCGGCCATCGAGCAGGCCTTGCGGTCCGATCTCGACAAGCCGCCGCAATTCGTTCCCGTCGTGTCGAGCGAGGCCGCTCCGCCACTTGGGCGCGATCCGCTGCTGGATTTCGAGGAAGAATTACGTCGTTTCGAAGCGATGAGCCGCCCTCCGGTGCCAGCCAATCCGGTCGAACCGCTCCGCGCGGAATATGCGGGCGATGCGCGGATACCTTCCCGGCAGGGTTGGCCGGATTCCGGGCAGCCCGTTTCCCAGGATAGCCGGGCGCCTGAGCCGCAGGCGATCACCGAGCCGGAATTTGACCCGTCCGATACGCATCAGGCGCTGGCTGCGACCGAGAACCGCCTCAATGCCGAGGCCGAGGCCGCAGCCTTTGCCGGCGGTGCCGCCCTCGCGGCGGGCACCAGGGGAGGCACGGGGCGCTCGCGCGGGATTTTCCTCGCGCTCGGCAGCGTGGCCGTGACCGGCCTCGCGGTGATTGGCGGCCTCGCGCTCTTCTCCGGCGGAACGAAAAACCAGACCGCGTCCGGCGGCAATGTCCCGGTGGTCGCGGCGAAACCGCAACCGGCCAAGGAACGCCCGGCCAATCCGGGCGGGCTCGAGGTGCCGGACCAGAACAAGCAGGTGCTGGCGGCGCGCAACGCACCGCCCGCTGATTCGCGCCCGGCACAGGTCGTGAACCAGACCGAGCAGCCCGTTGACCTCAACCAGATCGCGCGGCGCGACAGCGTGCGCATCGTGGCGCCGAGCCCGTTCCAGGGTGCGTCAAACCCGGCGACGCCGAACCCAACGACGCCGAACACCGCGACGCCCAGCAGCGATAGCCCTCCGCCCGGCGTCACGCCGGCTGGAACGACACCCGTTCCGGCGCCCGGCGAGCCGCGTCGCGTGCAATCCGTGCGCATCGCCGACCCGGTCACGCCGCCCCCGTCCGTCACGCCGCCCCCTTCTGCCGCGCCGTCTGCAACTTCGGGAATCGGCATCGGGCCGATTGCCGGCATCGCGACGGGAGCGGCTGGTTCCGTCCCGCCCGCTCGCCCCCAGGCCCCGATGACGATGCCGCCCGGCGCGCAGGCGGCCATTCGCCCGACGCCATCCGTCAACCTGCCTTCCGTCGTGGTGCCGCCCCCGGCCCCCACGCCGCCGCCAGCCGCGACATCCTC
Source organism: Rhabdaerophilum sp. (assembly GCF_046092605.1). Classification (NCBI taxonomy): domain Bacteria; kingdom Pseudomonadati; phylum Pseudomonadota; class Alphaproteobacteria; order Hyphomicrobiales; family Rhabdaerophilaceae; genus Rhabdaerophilum; species Rhabdaerophilum sp. Next base: position 9,676 of record NZ_JBJTDY010000152.1, read on the forward strand.
GGCGGATAGTGGTCCGAAGGTCGAGGCGCGGCCGCAATCCCCCGTCACGCCGCCGCGGCCGCAGACTGCGCCGCCGGCTGCCCAGCGGCCCGCCACGAATGCCCCGCTTCCGCTCGTCAATACCAATCGCCCGGCTTCGCCGCCGGCCAATGCCGCAGCACCCGCGAACCCGGCGCCGCGCGTGGCAAATGCACCAGCAGCGGGAGCGGGCGGTGCCTTTGCGATCCAGCTCGCCTCGCGCCCCTCGGAAGCGGATGCGCAGAATGCAAGCCGGCAGCTGGGGCAGCGCTTCGCTGGCCAGATCGGCGGGAAATCGCCGGTGGTCGTGCGGGGCGAGTCCAATGGACAGACGGTCTATCGCGTCCGCGTGACCGGCTTCGCGCAAGCCGACGCCACCGCCGCCTGCGACCGCATCCGCGCGGCCGGCGGTGCCTGCTTTGTCGCGCGCCAGTAGCCGCGATGAAGCCCCTGATCTTCGGCGCGGCGGGCCCGCGCCTGACGAACAGCGAAAGCACCTTCTTTTCCGAGCACAAGCTGGCGGGGTTCATCCTCTTCCGCCGGAACATCGAGGACCCCGCGCAGGTCAAGGCGCTTGTCGCCGCCATGAAGGAGGCCTCCGGCAACCCGGATGCCCTCGTGCTCGTCGATCAGGAAGGCGGACGCGTCGCCAGATTCCGGCCACCGCATTGGCCAAGCTACCCGCCCGGCGCGGCCTATGGCGCGCTCTGGCGTGTCGACCCGGATCTTGCGGGCGAAGCCGCCTTTCTGGGCGCGCGGCTGATCGCGGAAGACCTCTTCCAGTTGGGCATCAATGTCGATTGCCTTCCCGTGCTCGACGTGCCGGTAGCCGGCGCGCATGACGTGCTCGGCGACCGCGCCTATGGCCGCGAGCCGCATGTCGTGATGGCGCTGGGGCGTGCCGCGGCGCAGGGCCTTCTGGAAGGCGGCGTCCTGCCGGTCATCAAGCACATACCCGGCCATGGCCGCGCGATGTCGGACAGCCATCATGCGCTGCCGCGCGTGCGAGCTAGCCGCTGCATGCTGGATCACACGGATTTTCCACCCTTCCGCGCATTGGGGGATCTTGACCTCGCGATGACCGCCCACGTCGTCTACGAGGCGATCGACCCGCATCAACCGGCGACCACCTCCCGAAAGGTGATCACGGAGGTCATTCGCGGCCAGATGGGCTTCGACGGTCTCCTGATGTCCGACGATCTTTCGATGAAGGCGCTTTCGGGCCATTTCGCCGACCGCCGGAAATCCGTGCTCGCCGAAGGCTGCGATCTCGTTCTCCATTGCAATGGCGAGATGGACGAGATGATCCCGATCGCCGAAGGTTGCCCGGGCCTCACGGCGGAGGCGGAGCGTCGGCTCAACCGGGCGCTGTCTGCGCTCAAGCGGACTGCGCGGCTGGCGATTGACCGTGGACAAGCCCAGGCACGCCTCGCGGAGTTGCTTGCCATCCCCACGCATTGAGGCGATTCTCCGCGCCATGTCGGACCCCATCGATACCAGCCTCGATTTCGAGGAGAGCGTGCTTGTCGCGGGCGAGGATCGCGACGAGGGCGAGCGCTTGACCGTCACGCTCGAGGGCTATGAAGGCCCGCTCGACCTGTTGCTCGATCTCGCGCGGCGAAACCGGCTCGACCTGCGCGCAATTTCCATCCTCGACCTCGCGGACCAGTATCTCGCTTACATTCAGGAGGCCCGCCGGCTGAAACTGGAGGTCGCCGGCGATTATCTCGTGATGGGCGCGTGGCTGGCCTATCTGAAATCGCGCCTGATCCTGCCGCAGAGAACCAACGACGCCGACCCGGAGGCGGTCGATCTCGCGAGCCGGCTCGCGGATCGCCTGCAACGGCTCGAAAGCGTCCGTCACCTGGGCGAGATGCTCGGCGCGAAGGCCGATGCGCGCGCGCTGCGCGGCGCGGAGCGGCTTGCGATGCGGCTTGCGGCCATGCGCGCGAGCAGGCTGTCCAGCGTGGTCCAGTCGCGCTCCCGCGCCAGTTCCCCTTCCAGGAAGCTCCGCGCTTCCGGAACGGGCACGCTGACGCGGGCGTCGATGCGGTAGCGGCTCTGCGCATGAAGCTTCCGCAACTCGGCATAGGCCGCAATCAGGTCCTGCAGGCTCGCTTCCCAGGAGAATTGCCGCTCGATGACCACGACCTCCCCTGCCCCGCGCGGCAGGCTTTCGCGGCGAGCCTCGAACTGGTGCGTGACGGCAGGGCGGATGTGAGACAGGAGGCGATTTTCGCACCCTTGTTCCTGCGCCGCGCGGAACGGCCGCCGCTCCCGGCGGAGCCCGCGTCATGAGCAAACCGCCTTCGCGCCCCGCCCCGGTTCTCCGCACCGTGGATGCCGATGACGAGACGATCCAGCGTTTCGCGCATGGCCTGCGCATCGCCGAGGCGCTGCTCTTTGCCTCGCCCGAACCGCTCGCGGAGGAAACCCTGGCCCGCATGCTGCCGCAGGGTGTGGCGGTGCAGGCGGTGCTCGCTGAATTGGCGGCGCTCTACCACAACAGAGGCGTGAACCTGCTGCGCGTCGCCGGAAAATGGATGTTCCGCACCGCGCCCGATCTCGGCTACCTCCTGAGGAAGGAAAGCCACGAGGAAAAGAAACTGGGACGCGCCGCGCTCGAGACGCTGGCAATCATCGCCTATCACCAGCCGGTGACGCGCGCGGAAATCGAGGAATTGCGCGGCGTCTCCACCAACAAGGGCACGATCGACGCGCTGCTGGAAGGCGGCTTCATCCGCCTGCGCGGTCGCCGTCGCACGCCGGGCCGCCCCGTGACCTTCGGCACGACCGAGACCTTCCTCATCCAGTTCGGCCTTGACAAGGTGGGCGATCTGCCGAGCCTTTCGGAACTTGCGGGCATGGGCATGGCCGAGCCTGTGCTCTCCACGCTGGCCATGCCGCTTCCCACGGATGACCCCGCCCTGCGCGCCGACGAGGACCCGCTCGAACCCGACCTCTTCGAGGCCATGTTCGAGCAGCGCCTGGAGGAGGAGGCGGAAACCCCGCCGCTTGACCCCGACGGCGCGGATATGTCAGCGGATCGGGAGAACCCGCCCCGACCGCGCCCCGATCCTGATGGCTGATTTCCCGAGCACCGCGCCCCGCATCCGCGCTTCCGCCGTCATTCCCGCCACCCTCGCTTTCGAGGGCGTAGGGAAATCGTTCGGTGATATCCACGCGGTCGAGGACGTCACTTTCACGGCGGAAGCCGGAGAGGTGATTGGCCTTCTTGGGCCCTCCGGCTGCGGAAAATCCACGCTGCTGCGACTGGCTTCGGGCATCGAGGAGCCGACTCGCGGGCGCATCCTGCTCGATGGGCGGGAGATTTCCGGGCCGAACAATTTCGTGCCGCCGGAGAGGCGCGGCGTGGGGCTGGTTTTCCAGGATTACGCGCTGTTCCCGCATCTTGACGTGATGGGCAACGCGGCGTTCGGCCTTGCGAACCTCGATTCCCGCACGGCCCTCGCGGCGGCGGATAATGCGCTGCGCCGCGTGGGGCTGGGGCATCGTCTCAGGGCCAAGCCGGGCGATCTCTCCGGCGGCGAGCAGCAGCGCGTGGCGCTCGCGCGGGCCATCGTGCCCCGTCCGCGCGTCCTCTTGATGGACGAGCCCTTCTCGAACCTCGACAAGCGCATGCGCGATACGGTGCGGGAGGATACGGTCGCCCTGCTGCGCGAAACCGGTGCCACCGCCTTGATCGTGACGCATGACCCCGAGGAGGCGATGCGCATCGCCGATCGCATCGTGCTGATGCGGGCGGGCCGCGTGGTGCAGGTGGGCGATGCCCGCTCGATCTACCACCAGCCGGTGGATCTTGATGCGGCGCGTTTCTTCTGTGATCTCAACGAGGTGCCTGGCATGTTTCGCAATGGTGCTCTGGCGACGCCCGTGGGGACCTTCCCCGCCGGCGGGCTTACAGGGGGGCGCCGCGGAATCGCCGCCATCCGCCCGCAATCCATTCGCCTGCGCGCGCCCGGCTTCTGCCTGCCGGGCCGGGTTCTCGAGCGGCGTTTCCTCGGCGAGGTGGAACTCTTCGACCTCGCCGTGCAGGGACTGGACCTGCCCTTGCGCATGCGGGCGCGTGAAAGCGTGCCTTTTCGGCCGGGCGCGGATGTAGGGATCGAAATCGATCCGCGTGAAGTCCTTGTTTTTGCCACCGGGGAAGCCTAGTTTCCGCCGCCAGGGACCGGAGTGGTCGGAACGCGTTTCTCGAGGAGGCCTCTTCATGGGCAGCATGAGCATCTGGCATTGGCTGATTGTCGCAGTGGTCGTGCTGCTGCTGTTCGGTCGCGGCAAGATCCCCGAATTGATGGGCGATGTCGCCAAGGGCATCAAGAATTTCAAGGCCGGCATGAAGGAAGACGAACAGGCCGCCGCCGAGAAGGCCAAGGAGCTCGAGGCCAAGGCCGCCGAAACCGTGCAGACGCAGACGCCCGCCAGCCAGCCGCCGAAGGCGAGCTGAGCTTCCCCCGGGCGAGTTGGCGTTCGGGTGGAAGCCCCGCGCGCCTGAAGGAGTGCCCCTTTCGCCATGTTCGATATTTCCTGGGGTGAATTCATCATCGTGGGCGTCGTCGCGCTCATCGTGATCGGACCGAAGGAGCTGCCGGGCGTCATCCGCGCGGTGGGCCGCAGCTTGGCGAAACTGCGCACCATGGCCGGCGAATTCCGCGCGCAGTTCGACGACGCTTTGCGCGAGGCCGAGCTGCACGACGTGAAGAAGGAATTCGACGAGTTCAAGAACCAGGCGACCGGGCTTTCGACCGCGACCTTCGATCCCATCCGCAAGGAAATGCAGGGCGTGGCCGAAAGTGCCAAGGCCACCGCCAGCGGCGAAACCGGCGTGACCACCGTCAACGAGACCGTGCAAGGCATTTCGGCCGAAGCCCAGGCGATGGAAGCGGAAATCCGTGCCGGGGCCTCGGATGCGACCACGCCCGCCGCAGAGCCTGCGCCGGCGGCCTTTGACCCCCCGAAGAGCGGAAACGCCGCATGAGCACCGCGCTGGACCCGACCCCGACCCCGACCCCGACGATCGACCCCGACACCCGCGCCGGACAGGACGAGATCGAGGCCTCGCGCGCCCCGCTGATCGAGCACCTGATCGAGCTGCGCGCGCGCATCATCAAGG
>NZ_JBJTDY010000153.1:0-26970 GCF_046092605.1 Rhabdaerophilum sp.
AATGCAGACATTTTTTGTGCAGATCAAATGCAGGCTCGGCAAGACCTACGAGGTCGCGACCGCCCTCGCCGATGCCGAAATCGCTTCCGAAATCTATTCCACGGCCGGCAATTACGACATTCTCGCGAAGTTCCACCTCGATGATGCGAATGATATCGGCCATTTCGTCGCCAACAAGGTGCAGGTGATCCCCGGAATCCAGGACACGCAAACGGTGATTACGTTCAAAGCGTTTTGAGGCTAGGCGGCAGGCGGTGGGCTTTTACAAAGCGTTTTGACCGATTTCAGTGGTCGTGTCCCGACAACACGTTCGAACATCGACAGCTCCGACGGACCCGGCTAGCGTACGACTATGCTTTACATTGTTGGCGGCTGTAGCCGTAGCGGCAAATCCACCCTCGCTGAGCACATCCGTAAAGAGCGCGGCATACCCTGGTTTTCTCTCGATGCGCTGAGGATGGGGCTCGTAAAAGGGGCTCCCGGTCTTGAAATCAAAGACGACACGAGTGACCTCGTTGCAGCGGAAAAGCTCTGGCCTATCGTGAAGGGAGTACTGGAGCAAATACTCTACGATAGGCGCGACTACTTGGTCGAAGGTGTGAACCTCCAGCCAAAAAAGCTTGCAGACTTCAAGAAAGAGAACCGTCAAATCACAGCGTGTTTTCTCGGGTATCCCGACATGGACCTCCAAAAAAAGCTGGAAAATGTCAGGGACTACCCCGAATCAGCCAACAATTGGCTGAAAGATCAAGACGACGACTTTGTGCGCCAGCACCTCGAGCGCAGTCGCGACCTCAGCAGATTATGGCGGAACGAATGCCGAGAGGTCGGCTTGCCGTTTTTTGACACCGGCCCGAACTTTGAAACCGGTCTGAGAGATGCCGAAGCCTGCTTGTTTCAAGGGGCGTGATGTCGGCACTGGATGGCGAATCCAGAAATAACCCTAACGCCCCGCACATCGCGCACGACTCCTTCCGTCATTGCGAGGAGGCCAAAGGCCGACTCGGCAATCCAGTCTTGCGTAGAAAAGAAGTCTGGATTGCTTCGTCGCTTCGCTTCTCGCAATGACGGTTAACCTCCGGGAACACTTCACCGCCCCTCCACCGCGCGATACACCGCATCCTTGTCGCGCTTGCCCACGGCAATCACGATGACAAGCACCTCAGCATCCCGCACCTCGTAGACCAGCCGCCAGCCCGCCGCGCGCAGCTTGATTTTGTAGCGGTTGGTGCTGCCGGAAAGGCGTGACGCGGGCACATGCGGATTATGAAGCCGTTCGGCCAGCTTAGACTTGAATTGCGCGCGGGTTTGTTCGTCGAGCTTCTTCCATTCCTTCAGCGCCGAGGCGAGGAAGGCCAACTCATAGGTCATCCAGCGAAACCTTGATCACGGCTTCGCCTTTGCGCGCCTCGGCGATGGCATTCAGTTCGGCATCTTCGAGGCGTTCGATCATGGCCTCGTAAGCCTCTGCAGGAACGCAATAAAAGGCCGGCGCGTTGCGGTTGAGGATGGCCACAGCCGCGCCCTCTCCGGCGGCGACCGTTCCCATGGGGTCACGCTTCAGTTCGGTGACGCTGGCCGCGACACGTGCCAGAACAGCATTGGGCATGGACACCTCCAGGTGCGATCCAGAGTGCTTTTTATAGCACCTTTGATCGCATCTTTAAAGGCTCACTGCCGCTGATCGGGCGGAACCGCTTCAGCCTCCAGTGCGGCGAGCGCCTCGGCGAGGGATTTCGTCTCCTGCGCCTGGCTGCCGAGCCGGCGGATGGTGACGGTCTTCTCCTCCGCCTCGCGTTTTCCAACCGCGAAGATCACCGGCACCTTGGCGAGCGAATGCTCGCGCACCTTGTAGCTGATCTTCTCGTTGCGGAGGTCCGCGTGGGCGCGCAAACCGGCCGCGACACAGGCCTCCACCACCGCTTCAGCGTAGGAATCGGCTTCCGAGGTGATCGGGCAGACCACGATCTGCTCCGGCGCGAGCCAGAGCGGGAAATGCCCGCCATAATTCTCGATGAGAATGCCGAGGAAGCGCTCCATCGAGCCGCAAATCGCGCGATGCACCATCACGGGCTGCTTCTTCTCGCCATCCGCGCCAATATAGAAGGCGCCGAACCGCTCCGGCAGGTTGAAATCCACCTGCGTGGTGCCGCATTGCCAGTCGCGCCCGATGGCATCGCGCAGGGTGTATTCGAATTTCGGGCCGTAGAAGGCACCCTCGCCGGGGTTGATGCCGGTGCGGATTTTCCCGCCGCTCTCGCGCTCGATCTTCGCGAGCACGCGGGTCATGATGTCCTCGGCGCGATCCCACGCCTCATCCGAGCCGACGCGCTTTTCGGGCCGCGTCGAGAGCTTCACCACGAGGCTGTCGAAGCCGAAATGGCGATAGACCGAGAGCATCAACTCGTTGATCTTCAGGCACTCGGCCTCAAGCTGCTCCTCGGTGCAGAAGATATGCGCATCATCCTGCGTGAAGCCGCGCACCCTCATCAGCCCGTGGAGCGCGCCGGAGGGCTCATAGCGATGCACCAGGCCGAATTCGGCTAGCCGGATCGGCAAGTCGCGATAGGATTTCAGCCCGTGCTTGAAGAGCTGCACATGGCCGGGGCAGTTCATCGGCTTCAGCGCGAAAACCTTCTGGTCGGCCTCCGGGTCGTTCGGGTTCATGAAGGCATGGGCGGATTTCACCGCGAACATGTTCTCCTGATACCAGCCCCAATGGCCCGAGGTCTCCCAGAGCGATTTGTCGAGCACCTGCGGGGCGTTCACCTCCTCGTAATCGCGCCTGAGGCGGCGGCGCATGTAGGAAATGAGCTGCTGGAACATCGTCCAGCCCTTGGAATGCCAGAAGACCGTGCCCGGCCCCTCATCCTGGAAATGGAAGAGATCCATTTCGCGGCCCAAGCGGCGATGGTCGCGTTTCTCCGCCTCCTCGAGCCGGTGGAGATAGGCGTCGAGTTCCTCCTGCCTCGCGAAGGCGGTGCCGTAGATGCGGGTGAGCATCGGATTGTTGCTGTCGCCCCGCCAATAGGCCCCGGCGACCTTCATCAGCTTGAAGGCCGTGCCGACCTTGCCGACGGAAGTCATGTGCGGACCACGGCAGAGGTCGATCCACTGGCCCTGGGCATACATTTTCAGGTCTTCGCCCGGCGGAATGGCATCCACCAGTTCCACCTTGAAGGCCTCGCCCTTGGCGCGGAAGAAATCCTTCGCCTGCTCGCGACTCCAGAATTCCCTGGTGAAGGCGGCATCGCGCGCGATGATCTCGCGCATCTTCTTCTCGATGGCCGGGAAATCCTCGGGCGTAAAGGGCGTATCGCGCGCGAAATCATAGTAGAAGCCGTTCTCGATCACCGGGCCGATGGTCACCTGCGTGCCGGGCCAGAGTTCCTGCACCGCCTCGGCGAGCACATGCGCGCAATCGTGGCGGATGAGTTCGAGGCTGCGCGGGTCCTCGCGCGTGAGGAACTCGATCCGGGCATCGCTCGCGATCGGGTCCGCGAGATCGCACACCGCGCCATCAAGCGCCATCGCGACCGTGCGCTTCAGGAGCGAGGGGGAAATCCCGCCTGCGATCTCCTTGCCGGTGATGCCGAGGGGGAACTGGCGCTGCGCGCCGTCTGGAAAAGTTACGGTGATCGTCATCATCATTTCTCCTGCCCACTCCCGCCAACAATCGCGGGTAGGCCTTTGGGTGATGGGTGGAATCGCGGCGCCACCCTGTCGCGGGCCCTTCGATTAACGCATCCGGGCCGAAAGGGGAATCCCCGCCCCGGCCAGATCAGCCGGCCCGGGCGAGGCGGTTGATGCCGATGAAACAGAGGATCGCGAGGGCCGCACCGGCGATCAGGTCCACGAAGTAATGCCCGCCCATGGTGGGCGTAAGAAAGATCATGGCGAGACTCGGGGGCACCATCAGCAGGGCGAAGCGCAGGGAATGCATCGAGAACAGGATCGCCGCCACCCCGATCAGCGTGTGATGCGACGGGAAGGTCACCGTGCCATGCGCCACATCCATCAGCGAGATCGGCTCGGAATTGCGCATCGCCGCATAGACCTTGGCGTAATTCGCATCGACCGCGGAATTCAGGTAGCGCGCGAATTCATCGGAGATGCCGTGATGCGCGAAAACGGATGCCGCGGGCATGAGCGAGCCGATCGCCACCGTGAAAACGCCGGAAACCACGATGAAGCCGACAATCCGCTCGAGCCGCGCAAGGTCCTTCCGCACCATCGCATGCACAATCAGCAGCAGCGGCGCCAGAAAATACCAATAGGCATAGATAAAGATGCCATAAGTGCGGATCACATGCTGCTCCGCGCTCCAGCGGGCGAAAGCCGGCCAATCGAGGCCGAGCGCCGCATCCCAGCGCGCGAAGGTCGCATCGAAGAGCGGCATCTCAAGGCTTGCGGCATGGAAGGTGAGAATGTTCACCGCCGCGGCATAGGCCGGCAGGATGAGACAGGCGACCACCGAGCGGACGATCAGCGGATCGCGTCGCACGGTCGAGTAGATCACCACCAGAGCGACGAAGAGAAGGTTGACCATCCCCACGGCCAGCACGCCGTTCCAGCCCAGAAGCTGGCCGATCCAGTCCGTCTTGTGCAGGCTGTTCCAGAGGAAAGTGACCACGACAGTGGCAATGCCCAGCGTCAGCGTAAACAGGACGAGCCGCCTTTGGGGTGTCGCGCAGGCCGGATTATCCGTCGAAATCATGGAGAGTGTGGTGGCAGAGAAGCCTTAAGCCTTTCTGAGCATGACAGTTCCCGCCCCATCAGGAGGGCACGTTGGTGCGCCGCCACAGACCATAGCGCCAAGGCCGATACCAGCGCGCAGCCGGCGGAATCTCCTCGCAGACGAAATCGAGGCCCGATGTTCCCCCCGGCCTGCAGCGGCAGATCCGCGCGAAACCCATCCAGCCGCCAGGCCAGATGCCATGACGCTCCACTGCCTCGATCATGTATTCCGAACAGGAGGGCATGTGCCGGCAGGTGCGGCCCACGAAGGCGGAAAGCGTGTAGCGGTAGAGATGGACCGGCGCGAGAAAGAGGTGGCGGGCGAGGCGCACGTCACTCCGCCGCCCGTTGGGACGCCCTTTTCGCCTCGATCTGCTGGATCGCGTCCACAACGGCATCGAAGGCAAGCATGGTCGAGGCGTGGCGCGCCTTGAAATCGCGCACGGGCTCGAGCACGCGCAAATCTTCCCACTTGCCCGCGGGCGGCGCGCCATTTTCCTTGAGCATGCGCCGCAGGGTATCGCGCATCTCGCGCAATTCGCCGGCGGTGGAGCCCACGACGTTCCGCGCCATGATGGAGGAGGAAGCCTGCCCCAAAGCGCAGGCCTGCACCTCCTGCGCGAAATCCGTGACGACATCGCCCTCCATCGCGAGGTCGACCGTCACGGTCGAGCCGCAAAGCCTGGAATGCGCGGTGGCGCTCGCATGGGGATGCGCGAGACGACCCTGACGGGGAATGTCAGCCGCCAGTTCCAGGATACGCCGGTTATAGACATCGTCGAGCATCGCGCTGAGCCTCGTAAACCTGACGAAAGATAGGCGGCTCCAACATTCATTTCCATCGGCTGGGTCACAGAGCGTCGAAAAATAAATCCACCGGCAGGAGGCATCCGCCGCGCCGGTCCTGGCGTAGGAAGAAGGCAACAGAAAAAGGAGAAGGCCCCATGGACGCCGTGGTTAAGCCCTTGCGACCCAAATCCGAACCTCGCACCGTCATGCGGCCCAGCCGGGCCGAGGCGGAGGCCGCCGTGCGCACGCTGATCGCCTGGGCGGGGGATGACCCCAGCCGCGAGGGCCTTCTCGAAACGCCGAAACGCGTCGTGAAAGCCTATGAGGAACTCTTCGAAGGCTACCGGATGGACCCTTCCGAGGCGCTCGCGAAGATCTTCCGCGAGGTCGAGGGCTATGACGATCTCGTGCTGGTGCGGGACATTCCTTTCCACTCGCATTGCGAGCACCACATGGTGCCGTTCTACGGGCATGCGCATATCGCTTATTATCCGTCGGATGGCGTGGTGGGCCTCTCGAAGCTTGCCCGCGTGGTCGAGACCTTCGCCCGTCGTCTGCAGACGCAGGAGACCATGACCGCCGAGATCACGCAGTCGATCCAGGAAGCGCTGCATCCGCGCGGCATCGCGGTCGTGATCGAGGCCGAGCATATGTGCATGACCATGCGCGGCATCCAGAAGCCGGGCGCCTCCACCACGACCTGCCAGTTTACGGGCGTCTTCCGGGATGACCCTAACGAGCAGGTGCGTTTCTTCACGCTGCTGAACAGCGGCAAGCGGGGCTAAGGCCCCGCATGGCGAAGCGCAAGGTCTTCACGGGCGGGTGCCTCTGCGGGAACATCAGGTTCCGCGCGGACGGCGCGCCCATCTGGCCGCATTTCTGCTCCTGCACGATGTGCCAGAAATGGACTGGTGCGCCCGTGGTCGGCTGGGTCGATTTCCCGCTTTCCGGCCTCACCTGGACCCAGGGCGCTCCGAAGCTCGTGCGCACCACCCCGAAAACGCAGCGCGGCTTCTGCCCGGATTGCGGCTCCGGCCTCTTCGCGCTGGATGATGGCGCAGAGAACATTTGCCTCACCATCGGCATCATCGACCAGAAGAACAGCCTCGTGCCGGAATCGCATTCCTACCGGGGAAAGGCGCCGAAATGGCTCTGCGTCGAGGTTCCGGGGAAGAAGCCCGGCGCTTGACGCTTCAGACCCAAGGCCGCAAGAAAAACCTCATGTGGACCCCCTCGACCCCTTTCGCGCCGCCCGGAACCAAGCTGCAGCTTGAGGAAGGCAGCGAATTCACGCCGAAATTCAACGTCGACGGCCTCGTGACGGTCATTACGGTGGATCACGCCTCCGGCGAGGTGCTGATGCTCGCGCATATGAATGCCGAGGCACTGGCGCGCACCGTTTCCACCGGCGATGCCTGGTATTTCTCGCGTTCCCGGAACACGCTCTGGCGCAAGGGCGAGACGAGCGGGAACACGCAGTGGGTTGTCGAGATGCGGGTGGATTGCGATCAGGACGCGATCCTCATCCGCGTCGAGCAGCAGGGCCCGGCCTGCCACACCGACCGGCGCTCCTGTTTCTACCGCGTGGTGGAACAGGGCACGGAAGGCCCTGTTCTGCGCATGGTTTCTCAGCCCGAGATTTAACGGCGCAACGCGCTGAGCACCCCCGGCGCGCGCACCGGGCCCGGAACATCGCCCGCCTCAATTGGCGGCGATGTAATCGCGCAGCGATCGGCTCTCGTTCTCGAGCTGCGCGAGGCGATATTTCACAACATCGCCAATCGAGATCATGCCATCGAGACGGCCATCCTTGAGCACCGGCAAATGGCGGAACTTGCCGGCGGTCATGATCTCCATCACTTCCTGCAGCGCCATGGCGACCGTGCAGGTGACGACCTTGCGCGTCATGTGCTGGCTGACGGGATGGTTCAGCGCCTCCGCGCCATGCTGAGCCAGGGCGCGCACGATATCCCGCTCGGAGAGGATGCCCGCCACGGAGCCGCCCTCACCGCCGATCACCACCGCACCGATCCGATACTCGGCCAGAAGACGGCTCGCCTCGCGCAACGTCTGATCCGCCCGCGCGGTGATGACGGCATGGCCCTTGCCGTCCAGAAGTCGTCCGACACTCATGGCTTTCCTCCTGTGGTTGAAGCGATCGGCAGGCCGACGCCCGTTCTGAACCATCGTTTTGAAGGAAGTTTTCCGCAAATGCGGTGTCAGCGCAATGGGGTCGGGCAGCCATGCGAGGGATCGGCACCGGAAAGGGTCGCGCAAAAGAAAACACCGCGCCGGAGCGGGGCGCGGTGATGAAACCTTCGGAGCGATCGCACGGTCGCACAGGGCCCGGTCCCGATCAAGCGGCCTTCAATCTTAACCTTACCTTTGCAAAGCGTTAACCGTGGTCGCCCGGTAACCAATTTGCGGCACGCCAATCGCAGTCCCTGCCCTGTCGGCCCTCCGAAGCGCTGCCAAGCGTCGCAGGCCGGCACGGATTTGAACCAGACAGGGACAGACGCCATGCGACATGACAGCATCCGCGCACTCTATCGTACCTGGCTTGCGCTTGCCGCGGGCCGGGTTGCGCCCGCGCGATCGGAGATCGATCCGAAGACGATCACCAGTGAAATCGGCGATCTCTTCATTCTCGATGGCGATACGGAGAATTTCGCGTTCCGGCTGGCGGGCTCGCGGCTGGTCCATGCCCTGGGCCGCGATGTGACCGGCAGTGGCTACCTCTCCATTTTCGAAACTTCCTCGCTCGCGACCGCGAACGAAATGCTCGACCAGGCGACGCAGGAAGGCGAACCCGTGCTGTTCAGCCTGCGCGATGCAAGCCTCGGCCTGCCACGTCCGGCTCCGGCACCTGCCCCGTTCGAGCGCCTGCTGCGCCGGCCAGAGAACGCTCCACCCGCGCAGGAACGTCGCCGCGCCTTCGAAGGGCATGGCGAGATGATTCTCCTGCCGCTGACGCATCGTGGCAGGCTGGGTGCGCGCATGATGGGTATCATTGCGCTTTTCGAGCCGCCGCAATTGCCCCGCAAGCACCCGATCGAGCTGTCGATCACCGGCACGCGCCTGCTCGGCCGGCAATCGCAGCTGCGGGCGCCAATCGGCCCCGTCCTCGGCCCCGTCCCCGGCGCGCGCAGCGGCGAAGTGCTGGCGCGCCATGGCCATCTTGCGATTCTGCGCGGCGGCAAGGCAGAATAGGCTGAAAGCAACGTGTGGCGTCCAAAGCTGCCCTTTGGGTTAATCTTTCGTTCTTGGCTTTCGGGCAAAACTATCCTGCATCCTCCAGCAGGTCCACCCTCATGCTTTCCAATGCGCTTTCCGCAAACAGCCCGCACGGGTCTCGGCTTCAGCTTTTTCGCTTGAGCAACGAAAGGCGGGAACCGCTGCGCGTGAAGATCGAGATCGGCGGGCGCTTCATGCTGGAGGATCGCAGCGAACATGGCGGAACCGCCATCGATGCGAGCATCAAGGCGCTTGGAATCCGCTCCGATGCGGTTGTTCGGATCGGCGAGCGCGTGGTTGGATATTTCGACACGATCGGCCGCATCGAGGGCACCGTCGAGCGCCTTGCGCAGGACGGCTTCGTTGTGGAACTCGCCACCACCCTGCGCAAGCGCGACAAGCTCGCCGCCCAGCTCATCTGGCTCGCCAACCGCGATCAGCTCGGCCTTCCGGAAGATCGCCGCCACGATCGTATCGTGCCGCGCGATCCCCGCATCATGGTGCGCAACCTGTCCAATGGTCTGGCGCCCACGATCGCGGGTCATGTCATCGATGTTTCACTCAGCGGCGCCCGTGTCTCGGTGTCTGGCGAATTCCAGAAGGGCGATGACCTGATGCTCGGAACCACGCCGGCACGTGTCGTCCGTGTGTTCGATGGTGGCGTCGCGGTGGAATTCCGCGCGCCGGTCCCCGAGAAGATGTTCTCGCCCGCGATAAGGCTCTGAGCCGACAGGCCAGCAGCGTGATTTTTCGAGGTCATGGGTTCCCCCCCCCCCCGGCTTTTTCATGGGCGAGACCGGACCAGTCGGCGCGGTTCCGGCTGAAAGCCTTGCGGCGGAATTCGGGCCTTTCGGCATCAGCCTTTCCAGCCCGCTAAACGGCAGGGTAAAGCAAGGTTAACGCGGAAAGCGGCGATTTGAGGCAATCCTCGCCCCGCCGGCACCAGACCTCCTCAAAATCAAGGACTTGCATGATGAATGATTTGCGCGGAGCCTGTTCCGGGCGGCATTGAGGCTTCGTCAAGCTTGACGACGCCTTACCGCGATCCCCTCGATTCTCACTCTCAAATCCGCGCAATTTCAAAGAGCTGCATGGGAACGTCCCCTCGACGGAATGGAGGGGTCCATGAAAACAATCATCGTCAGTGTCCTGCTCGCCATGGGTGCCGGCAGCCTCGCCGGAGAACCGGCTCGTGCGCAAGCCAATGTGGCGCTGGGCGCGCCCACCTCGCCGCCGATCGGCTGGGTGCAATTCTGCCAGGACAATGCCGGCGAATGCGTGAGCCGAACGATGGCGCCTGCCACGATCACGCTCACCGAGACGAGCTGGCGGCGGATCGTGAAGATCAATGCCGATGTGAACAAGGAGATCCACGCGATCACCGATCAGGAGCATTGGGGGGCGCCGGAGGTCTGGTCCTACCCGATCGATGGCAAGGGCGATTGCGAGGATTACGTGCTCGAGAAGCGTCGCCGCCTCGTGGAGGCCGGCTTCCCGCTCAACGCGCTGCTGATCACGGTCGTCCGTGATCTCAAGGGCGACGGTCATGCGGTGCTGACCGTCAAGACCGATCGCGGTGATTTCGTGCTCGACAATCAGGTCGGAAAGATCGTGGCGTGGAAGGAAACGGGCTACCGGTTCATCAAGCGCCAATCGGATGAAAACCCCATGCGCTGGGTTTCGCTCGGCGGGATCGATACACGCACGGTCGCCGCGCAGCGCTGAATGCGGCCCTTGCTGCCGGCTCAGGGCCCGCGGAACGAGACGTGAATTCGCCTTCGCGAAGGTCGGTCAGGTCCCCACCCCTCCGTCCCCAGGTGATCGCCTTCGTGGAACGGGCCGGTTGCATCGCAAGGTGCAGCCGGCCCACCTCTTTTTCAGCCCGGGCTGATCAGCCCATCCGTTTCATGCCCGCGGCATGGCGCTGCCAGTTCTTCACATAGCCCGCCGCCGAGCCCTTGAGCTTCGCCTGCGCCGCCTCATCAAGCATGCGCACGGCCCGCGCCGGCGAGCCGACGATGAGAGAACCTGGCGGAAATTCCTTGCCTTCCGTCACCAGTGCGCCGGCACCGACCAAGCTGCCCGCGCCGATCTTCGCGCCGTTGAGCACGATCGCTCCCATCCCGATCAGCACATGGTCGCCGAGAATGCAGCCATGGAGGATCGCGCCATGGCCGATGGTGCAGCCAACGCCAATCTCGATCGGGAAGCCCATATCCGTGTGGAGAACCGCCCGCTCCTGGATGTTGGTGTCGCGACCGATCCGGATAAGCTCGTTGTCGCCGCGCAGCACCGCCCCGAACCAGATTCCGACCCCTTCCGAGAGGGCAACCTTGCCGATGAGATGGGCATCCGGTGCGACCCAGTATTGCCCCTCGGCCGGGGTTTGGGGTGCGACACCATCGAGTTCATAGAGCGGCATTCGGGCCTCCCGGGTTGGCCGACGGCCGCGCCGCCTCCCCGCAGGGAGATCAGCCCATGAAGCCGTGCAGCAGATTCATCAACTGATAGCCGATCACCATGCTCCAGAGCGAGGCCAAAGCCGTGGCAATGGCCACGAAATGCACCTGCCGACGCTCATATTTCCGGCCACGCAGGGTGTTGCGCATGATGACCGCCGGGCCCGCCGCCGCAAGCAGCGGAATGGCGGCCACGGTGGCACCTCCCCCGGTCAGCAGCAGTTCGAACCGCACATGCTCATGCCGCAGTGCACGATAGATTGCCGCAATCAACCCCGCGAAAGCAAAGCCAAGGGCAATCGCAAGGAACGCGTCGAATTGGGTCTGGGACAAGAGGGGTTCGCTTCCCATGGCTACAAACCTCCCGGGGTTACGCCGGACTGATCGGTTGGCTTCGCGGAGCACGAGGCCTCTCCGCCCCGCCTTGCGAATTCCGTGCGAGGAGATTTAGCGCCAAATCGGCGCAGGCGAACCGGAATCTTTACCTTTGGTTAACCATGCCGGGGTGAGATCATCCCATGCTGGCACGATGGCTTCTCGCGACGGGACTGCTGGGCCTGGCGGTTGCCGCCAACGCCGCCCTGCTTCTGCGCGCGCCCACGCCAACCGGCCCGCCCACAGGCGAGGTGACGATCGACCTTGCGGGACTGCCGCTCTCCGCAAGCCGCGCGCTCATCGCCGAACCCGCACAGCGGGCCGGAGGCCGCCTGACAAGGCTCGACCTGCAGGTGGATCGGGTCAACTATCAGCCCGTGCCGCTCGGGCTTGGGCGCAAGACTGGCGAGCCGGCTCCGGAAACCCTGCATATCGTGCTGAGCAATCCCGGCCCGAAGGCACCGCCTGCCGATCATCTCCAGCAGGTCTTTGCGCGCTTCCTCTCACCCGAAACCGTTCAGGCCAAAGGCGGGCTGGTGATGCGGCGATTCCGGGCGGGAACGCCCTATGAGGACCGGGAGCTTTACATCGGGGCGGGGGCGCTCGGCGGCAGCGGCGGCCGGCTCTTCATCGCGCTTTGCCCCAAGGCGAACATCCAGGATGTGGAACCCTGCATCGTGCGGCTGCGACAGGACGGGGTGGAGGCAGAAATGCGATTTCCCGCCCGCGCGCTGCCCGAATGGCGGCGCATGGGCACCGAAACGCTGCAACTCATCCGCCGCATGCGCGGGCTGGAGGAAGGCTGAGCAGCTTCAGTCCTCCAGGTCCACATCAAGGATCGCCATTTCGAAGAAATAGGAGGTGTCGCCATCCTCCTTGTCCTCGGTCAGCACGCCGATGAACTCGTCGCCCATATAGACCTCGGCGGAATCCTTCTTCTTCGGGCGCGCGACCACGCGAATCGCCGCATTCGAGAATTGCCGGCGCAGATAGGTTTCAAGCTTTGTAAGAACCGCCTTATCCATCGCCGTCACTCCGTGAAATGCGTCCTGCCCGCGCGGGATTCGCGCGTCCCGTTCCGCTTGCCATGCCCGACGAGGCCCGGCAAGCCGCAATCGTCGCGGCTTGAGGATCGGGCGCGCGACCCGGTGCCTCAACCAGCGGACAGGATGAGCTGATCCATGGCGCGGGCCGGTTCGGCGCAGCCCGCCTCGCCGATCACGCGGGCCGGCACCCCCGCCACCGTGGTGCAGGGCGGCACCGCTTTCAGCACCACCGAACCGGCGGCAACGCGCGCGCAATGGCCGATCTCGATATTGCCGAGAATGCTCGCACCCGCGCCGATCAGCACACCATGGCGCACCTTCGGGTGGCGGTCACCATCCTCCTTGCCCGTGCCGCCGAGCGTCACGCCCTGCAGGATCGAGACATTGTCCTCCAGCGCGGCCGTCTCGCCCACAACGATGCCGGTGGCGTGATCGAAGAAGATGCCCTTCCCGAAGGGTGCGGCCGGATGGATATCCGTCTGGAACATCGCCGAGGACAGGCTCTGGAGGTAGAGCGCGAAATCGCGCCGCCCGGTCTTCCAGAGCCAATGCGCGAGGCGATGGGTCTGGATCGCCTGGAAGCCCTTGAAATACATCACCGGCTGAAGCACCCTGTCACAGGCCGGGTCGCGGTCCATCACCGCACCGATATCCGCGCGCAGGATCTCGCGATAGGCCGGATTGGCTTCGAGGAATTCGGCAAAGGCCTGCCGGATCAGCGTCGCGGGGAGATCCGCATGGTGAAGGCGCTCGGCGATGCGATGCGCGACCGCCGCCTCGATGCCCGGCTGCTGGAGGATTGTCGCAAGCATCAGGCCGGCCAGCGAGGGCTCGGCGCCGCGCACGGCCTCCGCCTCGGCCCGGAGCTTCGACCAGACGGGATCAACCTGCGAGACCGCATTGCGGCGTTCGGCGGAAGTTCCGGGCCCCATAGGCGATCCTCCGGTTGAAACAGAACAAGACGACAATTTTCAAATTTAGGGTCAGGCGACAAGAATTGCGACCCCTGCCGCGATCAAATCAGCGCGAAGGCTTCACAGCGCGCCGCGTTCGCTGTCAAAAAACGCAAGCACGGCAGCGCGATGGGTCTTGTCGCCGACGGCGAGATTGTGGTCGCGCCCCACGATGTCGAAGGCCCGCGCCTCGGGCATCACGGCCGCAAGCGGCTGTGGCGGGCCGGCGATGGCATCATTCGTGCCCACACAGATGATGGTCGGCACGCGGATGCTCGCGGCCTCCTCCCGCGTCAGCGCCTGCCGCGAGCCACGGATACAGGCTGCCAGCGCGGCGAGATCGCCCCTGTTCGCTTCCGCGAAGAGGCGGAACATGCGCCGGGTGGGATCGGTGATCGTCGATTTGTCTTCCACTTCAAGCGCTTCCGCAATACCCAGCGGCAGGCCCACGCCTTCGATGAGATGCAGGCCCAGCCCGCCGAGCGCCAGCGCGCGCACCCGCTCGGGATGCCGCAGGGCAAGGAAAGCCGAGATGCGCGCGCCCATCGAATAGCCCTGCACGAAAGCGCGGCCGATGCCGAGATGATCGAGCAGGGCCACGGCATCGCCTGCCATGAGGTTCGTGTCATAGGCCGCAGGGTCATGCGGCTTGTCGGAAGCGCCATGGCCGCGATTCTCGATCGCAACGACACGATAGCCCGCCGCGGCATAGGTCTTGATCCAGGCCGGGCCTTCCCAGTTCGTGGCGATGGACGAGGCAAAGCCGTGAATCAGCAGCACGGGCATTCCGTGCCCGCCATCGAAGCGGTCGAGATAAGCGAGGTTCAGGCCATCGTGATGAAAGTACTTCAGCATGGTGGGGGCCTATCGCGCTCCCCTTTCGCTGGCAAGGGGAAGCCTTGCGGCCAATCGGGAACGGTGGCGCCAACCAATCGCGGACTTGGAGGATGCGATCGAAGCAGCTAGCATATTAGCTCAACCCCAATCGTCAGGAGCCATCCGTGGCCGCAACGTCCATACCGCATTTCCGAAACGATGCCGGCCTGCCGGTCATTCGCGTGGCGGCGAAGGAATTCATGTGCATCGGCGCGAAGCCGCCCTTCGACCATCCGCATATCTTCCTCGACATGGGTTCGGAAACCGAGATCGTCTGCCCCTATTGCTCCACGCTCTTCCGATATGATGGCTCCCTCAGCCACGCCATTTGCGCGCCGCCCGATGCCCTCTGGCACGATTCCAGGGCCGCCTGAGGAGGCTTAGCCGGCCATGCCGGAAGACCAACCCGCCCCCGAGGCCTCGCGCCACGCCCTGATTGTCGGCGCCGGCATCGGTGGACTTGCGACCGCCCTGTTTCTGGTGCGTGCGGGATGGCGGGTGACCCTGGCCGAGCGCGAGGCCGCGCTCCATGAGGTCGGCGCCGGCCTTCAGCTCTCGCCCAATGCCACACGCCTGCTTGCCCGGCTTGGCATGATGGCGGATTTCACCGATCTCGCCGTGCGCCCGCAGGAAATGGTGGTGCGCCGGCATGATGGCCAGGTTCTGGCCCGCCCCGTTCTGGGCAAGCAGGCCGAGCAGCGCTTCGGCGCGCCCTTCCTCGTCATTCATCGCGGCGATCTGCAGAAAGTGTTGCGCCAGCGCGCGGAGAAGGCTCCGGGAATCGAGTTCCGCCTTGGCCATCGCGTCACCGATCTCCGCGAGACCGACAGCGAGGTAACGGGCATTTTCGACACCGCCAGCGGCGAAAAGCAGATCACGGCCGACCTGCTGATCGGCGCCGATGGCCTGTGGTCTCGCGTGCGCCCACTCTCGGGCCTTTCCCAGGCATCGCAGCCGCAGGAAAAAACCGCCTGGCGTGGGCTGATCCCCCGCGAGGCCGCGCCGATCTTCGCGCGCGAGGCGAAGGTCAACCTCTGGCTCGGCCCCAACGCTCATCTCGTGCATTATCCCGTCTCGGGCGGGGAAGCGGTGAATGTGGTCGCCATCATCGACGAGACCTGGCTCGAGGAGGGCTGGAACGCGCCGGGCGATCCGGATGTGCTCTTGCGCCTCTTCACGAATTGGGGGGCGGATGCGCGCGATCTTGTTGCTGCGAGCCCGGGCTGGAATCGCTGGGCGCTGCTCGATCGCGCGCCGGAGAGCCGCTGGTCGCGCGGGCGCATCACGCTCATCGGTGATGCCGCCCATGCCATGCTGCCATTCCTGGCCCAGGGCGCGAGCCAGGCGATCGAGGATGGCGCGAGCCTCGCGGCGCATCTCGGGGCAGCCGGCAGCGGTTCCAGACTCGCGCAGGCCTTGCGGCGTTACGACCGTGCCCGCATCACGCGCACGGCGCGGGTGCAATCCGGCGCGCGCAGCCAGGGACGGATCTTCCACCTCTCCGGGCCGCTCGCCCTCGCCCGCGATATGGCCCTGCGCCTGTTGCCGCGCAATGCCGCACTCGAACGTTTCGCGTGGATCTATGGGCATGATGCGGAAAGCCCAAGAGGCTAGTCCCGCTTTTCGCGCCCTGGTCGGCAGAAAAGCTTAACCGGTTGCATGTATTGAAATTGCGAGGTTTCTCGAGCCACGAGTTTGGCACCGCGCATGCAGCAGAACCGTCACCATCCGCGGATCCGTTCCTTCCTGAAGGGCGAGATCATTCATTCGGCCGGGGCGATCCGCATCGAATGCACGGTGCGCGACCTGTCGCCCGATGGTGCCCGCCTGCAGGTTCCTCGCTCGGTTCCCCTGCCCGATCCCCTGGATCTGAACGTGCTCCAGCGCAACATCCACGAGCGTTGCACGATCACCTGGCGGCATGGGGACGAGGTCGGGGTGCATTTCCTCACGGCCAAGAGACCGGATTCATGGCCGGAACAGCTCCAGCAGCCCATGACCAATGATCGTGCGCTGCAGGTCCGGATGGAACGGGTCGAGGCCGAGATCGCCCATCTGAAACAACAACTCGCCGCGATGCGCTCCATTCTGGAGAGACTGAATTTCGAGAGGGGCTAGAAGGCCCATATCACTGGGAAAAGACCATGGCAGAACTCAAGAACTCAGACCGTCGCTATGAAGCTCGCATGTCCTGCTACATGCGGGGAGAAATCTGGATCAACAACAGTCTGGAAGCGATACCATGCGAGGTGCACGACATTTCCCAAAAAGGCATGCGCCTGACCGGGGGTAACTTCAAGGCCTTGCCGAATGTCTTTACGTTGCGAATTCCTCGCCGGCGTTTCCAGGAGCGAGTAAAGATCGTTCGCCGTTTGCCGCATGGCGGCGTGGGCGTGATCATCCTGTCGGCCCTGTGACAAGGCGGCCGGCATGAGGCCGTCGCCTTGCTTCTAACGTTGCCTTCAAGGCCCGCCTCGGGTAGCCAGCCCTGTTTCGTGCATGGGCCTTGCCTCGCCCGGATTGCGCCCGCGCCGCCCAGGTGCCATCCCCTCGGCCAGGGCAGGAGGACAGCCCACCTCCTTTCCCGGTCATTCCCCTGTTCTTGGCGGAGCAGGAAGAGGCAGGTGACAGAAAATCCTCGTAAAGGCGCGGAATGAGTCAACCGTATCATCGGCTCGGGCCGATACAGGCGTAGAACGTCCCGATAAGCGTGGCTGACATGAGCCGCGGGCCTGTGTAGTGGGACGGAGCGAAGACAAAAGGCCGCTTGCCGAAACTGGTAGACGGAAGGCACTTAAAATGCCTCGGGCAACGCCCGTGTGGGTTCGAGTCCCACAGCGGCCACCATTTGACATTTGAACTGAAGGCGGTGGGTTGGCGCTTCTGCGTCGGCCTCATCGCTGAGGGGGGGCTGAAGCATTTTCCAACCAAGTGGATACCGGTTGGTCGAAGAAAAGGGGATTAACAACGTTGAGAAGGGCGCTATCGTCTCCACCGACGAACTCATGTTGTATGCCTTACTCGAAGGCGACGGCTACAAGCACGGCACGGTGAAGCACGGCGACAAAGAGTGGTCGTATTACGATTATCGCCACGGCGCTACCCATCACACAAACCACGTGGAAAGCTTCTGGAAGCTGTTCTAGGCGTCTGTCCGCTCAACCCACATTCACGTGTCGAGCAAGCCCATGCAGCGGTATCTCAACGAGTTTTCGTTCCGCTCAAACCATCGGAAGATGCAGAACGCGATGTTCGATCTCCTGATTTCCCGGCTGTGATCAGCCGTGACAGGGCTTCGTCAAGCTCTTGACGATCAGCGGGGCCAACGCCTCGCGCTTCCTCTTGAACGATAAATTCTTCAAGGCGACCAGAAACTTGCGCTTCCGCTAAGGATAAGCAGTTGTTTGTCTTGTCAGATTCCATGCTTTATGCTACCACAAAAATGCACAAAGGCCCACCCCCGAATGGACCGGGAGGGGCCTTTGCTCCGCGCCCCTTTTGGAAGGGGGCCGGGATGGTTAGCGGGCTAACGCCCGCGTCACCGTAACAAGAGGACGTGAAAGGCGGGTTCCAGCCACCATTTCACAGAAGAACGCGTAAGCATTCCTCATCCTCGCTTCCTCCAGCGTCTAATCAGCGCTGGTCTGATACACCGGTCGATGGATTTCAGAGCCCTCAGTCAAAAACTGAGGGCTTGTTCTTTTTCAGCTTCCAAACCTTACCCTCTTTTTCGAGGTCGCCGTCCTGCAACAGGCGCGATAGCTGTGGGCTGAATGTAGCTCTGTCGATGACCCGATCCCATTCAGTCTTGAAGAAGTCGATAAGTTCAGATGCCAAAGCCCCTTCAGGGAAGTGCTCTTTAAGGGCAGTTAGAGCAAGCTGCTTGTTGGTCATCCTGGCGTAAGGGTTTTCCTTGTTCACAAACGCCAGATCGGCAGCGCTGCTGCTCTGCTTAGACAGCCCAGCCTTCGCCCCGCGCACTTCACCGAGCTCGGCCTCGACCTCGCGCACCTGCGCACGCAACTGGTCGAGCCTCTGGAGAAGATCGCGTTCGTGACTGTCGAGAATCTGTCGTACTGACGCCATGTCTGGCTTATAGCAGGCCGCTTTTTGAGGCGCAATCAGAAAGACGCAAAAAACTCTAATATCGTGACTCAACTTGTGTCAAGGGGATAATTCCCTTGTCCAGACCATGAAAACGGGCAGTGTTCAGCAGTTTCGTGCCGCGTGCACGCGTTCGGTCTGGTTTATCCGTCGAAGATGTTTTACCTTTCCCATATTGTCATCCCTTCCGCCCCGAACGACGGGCTTTATGGCTTTGCTCCGGATGATCGCTATGATTTTGCCATACGGCTCGGCACATTGGCCTCAAGGGCAGAGATAGGCTCGCTGATCATGACAATCGACACATTGATGTGCGCCAGTTCAAACCTGTTATTCTCCTTCGAAAAGGACAAGATAACTCAGAATATCCCACCTGGTTCGGCCCTGTTGAAAGCCCATTGAGACAAGGATGCTTTCGCGCCAGACCTATCCCTCGCCCATGTTTGCTGGAGAACACCGTGACCAATCCTTTTCCTTCGCGCGCCGCTCTGGCGGGCTTTGTGCAAAAACGGGCAGTTTTTTGGGCCGCGTTTGTTGCGGGATGGGGGCTTGCTCTGGCGAGTGCCCCTGTTCAGGCTCAGCCACAGGGGACTTTGCCCGAAGCGTGGCGCGCCCTGGGGCACGAACCGTCCTGGGTGCTCTCCCGCAACGGCGATGCGATGCTGCTGGAAACCAATTTCGGCGCGGACCGGCTGAGATTTGCAATCCCGGAGGCGGTGAGCATCGATTCCAGTACGGTGCGATATGCCACCACGGCCAATGGCAAATCCCTGATCTGGACCGTGAAGACGGCGATCTGCGTGGACTCGATGAGTGGCATGCCCCGCCCGCAGCAGGTCACCATCCTTCTGGATGGCCAGCGTCTGACTGGCTGTGGCGGAGAGCCGGCAAGCCTGTTGCAGGGTCGCGAATGGATCGTCACGCGTCTCGCAGACCGGCCTGTCCTGCCAACACCAAAGATCACCATGACCTTCGCCAAGGACGGCACCGTCAGCGGCCTTGGATCCTGCAATCGTTTCAATGCAGGGTATCAACTGACCGGGGAAGGAATGACCATCAGCAAGGGCCTGTCCACCATGATGGCGTGCGAGCCCCCTCTCATGGACCAGGAGCGGTTGTTTCTTGATCTGCTTGAGCGCGTTTCGCGGTTCTCGTTCACCCCGGAGGGCCGGCTTGTTCTGCACTCCAACAGCGGGCAGACCATTCTGGCCGAATGAGGCGGTCAATCCGCCCTCAGGCGAAAGAACTTCAATCCGTTGCGTTCCGAGGCGAGAAAATCCGAACGGAAAACCGCGCCATAAGCGGTCTTTCGACGCGGAACAGTTCGGCGAATTCCCGAGAACGGACTCCGATCTGATTGAATCAGATCTTGCGCTCACTCTTCTTGTTTTCGCATCCGCTTTTTCCGCCAACCGGTATCCAGTTGGCGGGCGGATTCCCCAACGCGAGAATGAAGCGGATTCATCACGCCCCTCTCTTCTCGGGCTTCTGGTCCGTCCCTCCCAGCAGACAGGCCAGCCAGCGCGTCCGGTCATGCTGATCGCAGAATGTCAGCACCGCGATGGTGATCGGGACACCGATAAAGGCACCGAACATCCCCCACATGTAGGCCCAGAAGAAAATGGCAAACAAGACCAGGAACGGTGAGATCGACAAAGCGTTGCCCGAAACACGCGGCTCGATATAGCTCCCGACTGCAAACTGGATTAAATTCAGCGCGACGAAGAACAAGGCAGCCGACTGCCAATACTGGAACTCCACAATCGCGATGAGTGTCGGAAGCAGGGTTGCAATCAACGGCCCAAGGAAAGGGATGTAGTTCAAGACAAAAGCAAGAACACCCCATTCCTTGGAAAGGGGCAGACCAACGGCAGAGGCCATCGTGAAGAAAAGCAGCCCGGTGATCGCGCTCATGAAAGTGCGGACCAGCATGTATCGGCGGATCTTGGCCCCTGTCACCATACTCCCCTGAAGCAGCACGCGGCCCAGTTCGGGATTGTCCATCGAGCGCATCTTCCGAGCGATGTTTCCCACTTCCGGCAAACCCAGAAAAACATAGACTAGCACCACGACCCAGAAGCTCATCGTTGTGTTCAGGCGCCCGCTGATGGTCTGGATGAGACTGATGGCGGAGCTGGTATTGAAATGCTCGGTCCATATCGCAGCAACCGCGATCCCATGGCCTTCGAGCCAGACAGTCAATTGGTCATAAACCGACTGAAATCGAGAGACATCGTTGATGATCCAGCGCGCAGTACGGCCGAAGGCCCACAAGGTTATATAACTGAATAGCGCAAATACAATGATCAGGGACACCAGTGAAAACAACAAAGCCAAAGATCTTGGCATGAATGCCTGGAGCGTGTGCTGCACTGGCCAAAGCAGGGCAATGATCAGAAGCGCCAGTGCGAGGGGCGCAAACACACCGCTGGCGACATTCAGTGCCGCGCAGATCACAACAACCGCGATCAGGATCGCGGGCACATTGAAGCGATCAACGCTCATGGAAAACTCCTGCTTCCATTGCTGGAGCGGACTCCGATCTGATCGAATCAGACCGCCCGTTCCAATTTCTTGTTATTTCACGCATTTTCTTCGACCAACCGGTATCCAATGGATCGGAAAATGCTCCAAGGCCGAAGAACAGCGGCTGCTATCAAATGCCCGTGAGCAATTCTTCGAAGTCGATGGTCGTTTCGCGGTGACCGAGGTCGTCGCCATGCTGCTCAAGGAAGAGATCGGCTGTGCGCCTTCCTTCATCACGCAACATGGTCAGGAAAGCCCATTCCGCATTGAGCTTGGAAGAATAGCCCAGGTCATTCATGACGGGGCTTGCAATACGATGCACGCGCATCGCCGCCATGCGCGCGCCTTCACTATCCTCCACGTAGTCCAGCTTGCGCAGCAGGGCCATGGCGCGCAATTCCTTGATCAGCACCGCATTGAAGGAAATCTCATTGAGCCGGCTGATGATGTCACTGGCGGAACGGGGAGTCTCGTCACGGCTGATGGGGTTGATTTGAACAAGAAGCGTATCCTGTGATGCGCATTCGCGGATCAGGGGCGCCATGGTCGGATTGCCGGAATAACCGCCATCCCAGTATTTTTCGCCGTCGATCTCGACAGCCTGGAACATGGAGGGCAAGCAGGCTGATGCCAGCAAAACATCCACGGTCAATTCCGGGTTGCGAAACACACGCCCGCGCCCGGTATGGACATTGGTGGCGGTGACGAAGAGCTTGATCGGCCCCTTCGAAAGGGCTTCGAAATCAATGATCGCGGACAGGATCCCGGCCAAAGGATTGGTGCCCATCGGATTGAGATCATAGGGTGAAAACACCCTTGACATCATATCCGTCGCCAGAAACATCGGCGAACGATCCAACGACCAGCGCCCCATCAGCACGTCCAGCGGGCTGCGCTGGAACGGGCTGAAGCGGGCTCCTTCAGACACCTTGCGCCAGAACGCTTCAAGCGACAGCCGCGCTCCTTCGGCACCGCCCTTCGCGAAACCGGAAGCGAGAACCGCCGCGTTCATCGCACCGGCAGAGGTGCCCGATATGCCCTCAATGATCAGCCAGTCCTCTTCCATCAGCCGGTCGAGCACGCCCCAGCTGAATGCCCCGTGCGATCCACCGCCTTGCAGCGCGAGATCGATCAGCAACGGTTCTCTGGAGCGCGACGTTTTTGGTTTGGTCTTGCTGCCGGTTGATGCCTGAGCCACGGATCCTCTCCTGTTTCGCACACTCAGGAATTTGAGCGTGACTTCACCAACCCCGAAAAGCCTGCAACCGCCAGAAGCGAAAGCACCCAGCCAACGATCGTCTGAAAATAGAAGTAGGCTATCGCCAAGCCGCCCCATTCCTGGTTCTGGTCGGGGCGCCAGAACGATTTTTGGTCAAGTTCCAGGACCTGGAAGAGCGTGTCGAGCGAATACATCCAGACGTTGAAGCGGGGATAGCTGATCGCCTCTTGCTGCTCCCGGAAGCATTCCAGCTGGGATTGTCCCGGCGCGGCGCGGCCGCGGACCAGCTGCTGGCTGGCAGACAGAAACCGTTCCTGTGTTGTGTCAATGCTGCACATCGTCCATTCTGGCGACCGGAGAACGACGGGGCTTGCCGGTTTGAAAGCATGCCTGCTCTCGGCAAAGCCAAAGACGCCAACGCCGACAGCCCAAAAAAACATCAGCCAGATCAGCGCAAGCAGCGGTTGGCGGCCATAGCGCACCGTGAGGCCGAGCGTCGCATCCTTGAGCCACAGAATACTGCGAAAGGCCGGGTTCTTCGCCCTGTCCCGCCGCGCCCGCCGCTGAAGTTGTTCCTTGGCGATCAGAACGGCGCGGGAATCCTCGTCATGCCCCATATTGAGGAAGACATTGGCCAGTTGCTCATAGGGCTGGGGCCAGAAATCCTGTCCCCAGCGCTCCGGGCTCTGCCGGGAGAGCCATTCGATCCGGCTGCGCGCATCGACCGAGCCGCCAATGAAGGCACTGTAAAGGCAGCGGTTAAGCAGGATGTCGCCCGGTCCGGGCCAGCATTCGAGTTCATCATGGAACGCGCCGAGTTTTGCGCCAGTCAGGTCGGCCGTGCCGGTAATGGCGGCCTCCTGACGCAAGAAGAAACCGCCTTCGATCAAGGCTCGCTTGACCTGCAACGCATCATGGCCAGGATTGAAAAGCTTTGCGCCGGTCAGGTCAAAATCGCCATCGACATGCGCGCCGGTCATTCGGACTTCGCCCTGCACGTCGCATGTGCGGAACTGGACACTGCCGAGCACCTCAATGCCTTCCGCATTGATCGCGATGTCCTCTTTGTGCGTGATCTTGCTGGCCGAAGCATTGAAATCCGCACTCAGGCGCGCACCAAAGAGGGAAATGCCGCCTTCCACGGTTGCCCCCCGGAGCAACACGCTGCGCGCCACGAGGGCATCGGCATCGATCACGATTCCATCCGGGAAAATCAGATCGGCGCCGTCGCACCGCAGGCTCGCGCCGAAGCGGCAGCCGGGCATGACGATGGCCCCGTTGACATGCGCGCCGATGAGAGACAGGCCCCCTCGAAGCTCGAGCCCGTCGGCAAGCAGGCCCGGCAGCGCGGAACCGTCGAACTGGACACTGTCGATAATGGCGGCGCTGAGAACAGGTGTATCAGCCAGAACGCAATGCCTGAGCGCAAGCACCATCGGAATGCGGCAACCTTCAAGGTCCAGCGGCCCGATGATCCAGGCCCCCGAGATCTGGACACCCTTTTCGTGGGGGCGATACCCCTCTTCGCCGCCCAGCAGAAGGAAACGCAGGAAGTCAGCCCGGACGATGCGATCCGGCTCGGGATGTTTTGGCCGCCGCCCGTCGCCGATGCGGTCAAAGGCGCCACTGCTGAGGCCACCAATGATGCTGGCCTCGGCAGGATTCAGGGGCTGGAAGTCTTCAAGACAAACGGAGTTCATTGAACCTGCACCCTGCGAATTCTGATTGAATCTCTGGGGCACCCGGTCAGGAACATCCTGAAATCAGGAAAGAGCGGGCTTTTCCGCCGTTTGCGCTGCCAAGGCCTCACGCAGCAGCGCTTCCTTGTTCTCGTCAAAGGACGTGTGCATGACCGTTCCGCCAACCCCCTTCAATTCGGCAAGAACCTTGTCTGCCGTAACCTTGCGGATGAGCAGGAAAAGGCCAGCGGTGCCGGGCGTGAGCGCCTCTGCGCTTTCCTTCATGAACTTGTCGTTGATGCCCACGTCGGTCAGCTTGCCGCTGAGAGCACCGGAGGCAGCGCCGATCGCCGTGCCGACCAGGGGATTGAGGAATATCAATCCGATCAGCGTGCCCCACATCGCACCTGAGGCTGCGCTGAGCGCCGTCAGATTGAGAAGCTGGTTGAGCTTGATGTTGCCGGATTCGTCCTTGACGACGACGACCGCATCACCCAGTTCGATCAGGTATTCGCGCTGAAGTTCAAGGACGCGCTTTCTGACCTCTTCCGCCTTCTGCTCGGTCGGAAAGGCAACGAATACGAGATCGCTCATCATCAACTCCATAGATGACAGGGAAAAGGAACTTTCCCGTTGAGGGCAGTTTCTATCTGGCCGAAGTGGCGCGTGCAATCAGAAAGTCGGTCAGCAGCGGGACCGGACAGCCCGTTGATCCCTTCGCTTCACCAGAGTCAGAACCGGTGCCGGCAATGTCGATATGCGCCTACGGATAGGCCTGGGCGAAGCGGCTGAGGAAAAGGGCGGCGGTGATGGCACCAGCGGGCGGCCCACCCGGATTGCTGATATCCGCAAGATTGGTCTTGAGCTGGCCCATGTCATCATCCCAAAGCGGCAATTGCCCGGCGCGGTCCCCCGTTTCGGTGCCGGAGGTCAAAAGCTCGGAGGCAAGTGCCTGATCATTGGCAAACAAGCCGCTGGCATGGGCACCAAGAGCAATCACACAAGCGCCGGTCAGCGTGGCAATGTCCACCACGCAGGATGGTTTGAAACGTTCGGCATAGGTCAGCGCGTCGCACAGGAGCAGCCGCCCCTCGGCATCCGTATTCAGGATCTCGATGGTCAGGCCCGACATCGAGCGGACAACATCGCCCGGGCGGCTCGCATCGCCGCCCGGCATGTTCTCCGCAGCGGCGATGATGCCGCCCGTATCAAAGGTGATCCCCTTGCCGACCAGAACGACGGGCTGATCCCCGGCTTCGCCCCCCTGATCATGCATCACGACCAGCTAGCACGGGTTGGCCGATGCGCGCCCGACGGACAGGAAAGAGCCCATTCCGAGCTTTTCCATGTCGGTGCGCTCCGGCACATCAACCTCGAAGCCGAGCTCTTTGCCCATCGCATGGCGCGTGTCAGACCCCCCAGGGCAGGCCGAGCGTCTTCCAGATCGCGAACAGCGTCGTCCACGCTACGAACATCCAGATGACATAGGGAAGCATCAGCGCAACCACGGTGCCGACGCCGGCATTCCGGTCGTATCTTTGCATGAAGCCGACGACGAGCGCGAAATAGGCGTTGAGCGGAGTGATGGCGTTCATCGGGGAATCGCCGATGCGGTAGGCCGCCAGCACCGCCTCGGGTTCGACGCCGAGCTTCATCAGCAGCGGCACGAAGACCGGCGCGAAAATAGCCCATTTGGCGATGGCCCCCGTGAGCAGCAGGTCGATGATGGCCACGACAACGATGAAGCCCAGCAGCAGCGGCAGCGCGCCGATATTGGCCGCTTGCAGCACGCCTGCGAGGCTGAGCGCCATCACCGTGCCCATGTTGGTGTAGGTAAAATAGGCTACGAACTGGCTGAGCACGAAGAACAGAAAGATCGTGCCACCGAGGCCCTTGATCGATTTTTCGATGGCGGCGATCACCTCGGGCAGCGTGCGCAGGGTGCCCGCGCCGATGCCATACGTCCAGCCAGTGGTGAGGAACATCAGCATGATCAGTGCGATCAGCCCGTTCATGAAGGGCGAGTTTCCGATCAGTTCGCCCGTGGTCGGGTTGCGAAGGGGCGCGCCGGCCGGCAGCGTCAGCAGCAGAAACACCGCGATAAGCCCCAGAAGGCCGAAACCGGCGAAGCGAAGCCCACGTGATTCCTGCTCGCTGAGCACGGCGCCCTGTTCCGTCGTGGTGCCTTCGGCAGCGGTGGCAGGATCATACTTGCCGAGCCTCGGGCCAATGATGCGATCGGTAATGAAGGCGATGACGGCCGTCAGCAGGATCACCGAGGCGGTCGAGAACCAGATATTGGAAGCCAGGCCGATCTGTCGGGTGGGATCCACGAGGCGTGCAGCGTCGTTGGTGAACTCGACGAGCACGGCATCCAGCGGCTTGATCAGCATGTTGACGGTGAAGGCACCGGCCACCGCCGCGAAGCCGAGCGCGAGCCCTGCCAGAGGATTGCGTCCGACGGCGAGATAGGCAATGCCGGCCAGCGGGATGAGCACCAGATAGCCCGCATCCGCCGCGATGCTGGCGAGAATGCCGACGAAGGCGAGGATGTAGGTCAACGCCCATGCCGGCGAGACGATCACGAGCTTGCGGATCAGCGCGGTGACGAGGCCCGATTCCTCGGCGACACCTGCGCCGATCATGGCCACGATCATCAGGCCGACGGCCGTGAAGCTCATGAAGTTCGGGATCAGCGAGGAATACATGAACCGGATGCCCTCAACATTGAGGAGGCCCCGGATTGCGGTCGATGCCGTCTCGAGCTTGTGGGTCTCGGGGTTGATCTGCTCGAAGGTTACACGTGCGCCGAACAGGCTCAGGATGGTCGACAGCACGATCACGATCGCGATCAGGATGAGAAAGATCACAACCGGATGCGGCACCATGTTGCCAACCTTCTCGACCCAGTCGAGAACGCGCTGCATCGTCGTTTTGGGCGCTGCCGCGCCCTGTTTGGAAGCACTCATCCGT
>NZ_JBJTDY010000154.1:0-10102 GCF_046092605.1 Rhabdaerophilum sp.
GGTGGAGAAAATCCGCATCTCGAAGACGCTGGTCACGCTCGTGCGCGACGTGCCGGTGGAGCATGCGCTCGAAACACTCGTTGCGCATCCGCTCGATGCGCCGAAAGCCGTGGCCTTCCTGAAGGCCATGGAATTCACGACGCTCACGAAGCGGGTGGCTGAGATTTCAGGCGTCGATTTCGATTCGATCCCGCCCGATCCGGCCTATGCTGCGGCCGGCAAGGGCGGGGCGGTGCCGCCCGCGCCGGTCACGGATGCTGCGAGCACCATGCCCGCCGCCATGCCCTCCGCCGTGCCCTCCGCCGATGCCCTCACGCCTGCCGGCCTCGCCGCCGAGCGCCTCGCGAAATTGCGCGCCATGCCGGTGAAGCCCGAGAGCTTTCCGGCCGTCACCGAACTTGCGGCATTGAAAGCCTTTCTTGCCGAAGCGCAGGAGCGGGGCGTGCTCTCCTTCGATACCGAAACCTCGTCGCTTGATCCGATGCAGGCCGAGCTCGTGGGCGTTTCGCTCGCGGTTCAACCGGGTCGCGCGGTCTATGTGCCGCTCCAGCATCGCACGGGTGATGGCCTCTTCGATTCCGGCCTCATGCCCGGGCAGATTCCGCTCGCGGAGGCTCTCGCCGCCTTGAAGCCGGTGCTGGAAGACGAAAGCACGCTGAAAATCGGCCAGAACCTGAAATACGACCTGCTGGTGATGCGCCGTCACGGCCTCGATATTCACCCGATCGATGACACGATGCTCATCTCCTACGCGCTCGATGTGGGGCGCGGCGGGCATGGCATGGATGAGCTTTCCATGCGCCATCTCGGGCACCAGACGATCTCGTTCGGCGAAGTCGCCGGCAAGGGCAAGGCGATGGTGACTTTCGACCATGTGCCGATCGACCGTGCCACGGCCTATGCGGCGGAGGATGCGGATGTGACCTTGCGCCTCTGGCTCGCGCTGAAGCCGAGGCTTGCGGCGGAAGGCCTCGCGAATGTCTACGAGACGCTTGAACGCGGCATGCCGGATTGCCTTGCGAAGATGGAAAGGCGCGGCATTGCCATCGACCGGCAGATCCTCTCGCGCCTCTCGGGCGAATTCGCGCAGGGCATGGCGCGGCTCGAGGCGGAAATCCACGAAATGGCGGGTGAGACCTTCAATCTCGGCTCGCCCAAGCAGCTGGGCGATATCCTCTTCGGCAAGATGGGCCTGCCCGGCGGGCGCAGAACCGCGACCGGAGCCTGGTCCACAGGTGCCGATGTGCTCGAAGAACTTGCCGACCAGGGCCATGCCCTGCCGGAAAGGCTGCTGGAATGGCGGCAGCTCCAGAAGCTGAAATCCACCTATACCGATGCGCTTCCAGGCTATGTGAATGCCGAGACGGGCCGCGTGCATACTTCTTACGCGCTCGCCTCCACCTCCACGGGGCGGCTCTCCTCCAACGAACCGAACCTGCAGAACATTCCCGTCAGGAACGAGATGGGCCGGAAAATCCGCCAGGCCTTCATCGCGCCGCCGGGCCGCCTGCTGATCTCGGCGGATTATTCCCAGATCGAATTGCGCCTGCTCGCGCATATCGCGGAGATCCCGCAGCTCCGGAAAGCCTTTGCAGAGGGCGTGGACATTCACGCGATGACCGCCTCCGAAATGTTCGGCGTGCCCATCGCCGAGATGACGAGCGAGGTGCGCCGGCGTGCGAAAGCCATCAATTTCGGCATCATCTATGGCATTTCCGCCTTCGGGCTCGCAAAGCAGCTGGGCATCGGGCGCGAAGAGGCGGGAGCCTATATCAAGAAGTATTTCGAGCGCTTCCCCGGCATCCGCGACTACATGGAAGCGACGAAGCGCCGGGTGAAGGTGGAAGGCTTCGTCGAGACCATCTTCGGCCGCAAATGTTTCTTCCCGAACATCGATACGAAGAACCCCAGCGAGCGCGCCTTCCTTGAACGCGCGGCGATCAACGCGCCCATCCAGGGCTCGGCGGCCGATATCATCCGCCGGGCGATGC
Source organism: Rhabdaerophilum sp. (assembly GCF_046092605.1). Taxonomy (NCBI): domain Bacteria; kingdom Pseudomonadati; phylum Pseudomonadota; class Alphaproteobacteria; order Hyphomicrobiales; family Rhabdaerophilaceae; genus Rhabdaerophilum; species Rhabdaerophilum sp. The sequence continues at coordinate 1,992 of NZ_JBJTDY010000154.1, forward strand.
TGCGCATGGATGCTTCCCTCTCTGCCGTGAACTCGCCGGCCGAGATGCTGCTGCAGGTGCATGACGAACTGATCTTCGAAGCGCCGGAAGCGGCGGTGGCAAGCGCGATCCCTGTCATCACCCGCGTGATGGAGGAAGCACCGCTGCCGATCCTCGATCTCAAGGTGCCGCTGAAGGTCGATGCGCGCGCCGCCAGGAACTGGGACGAGGCCCATTGAGGGGCAAGACACTGAAGCTCCGTCAGAAACTGGCTTCGATGCAAGCCGCGATCCGAGGTGGCTCGAAAGGGCCAGCATGAATCACGGGGCTGAACCGGAAAGCGACGCAGCTGCGCTTTGCAGGAAATGCAGTCGGCGCTTCGGCGATCCTTGGCGCCATCGCTTCGCCTGTTCATCCGGCTCGGCTCCCGTCCTCACGCAAATGCCATTTGGCGGAAATTGCCGAGAGCCAGTAACAATTGCCATTCCGAGCCCGAATGACAGGATGATACGTGCAGGAACGCCGGTTCGGTTACGAAGAGGAATGGGGCCGTCTGATGCGTCTGGCTCTTGATGGGGATGCTCTCGCCTACCGGACCTTGCTAGGTGCGATCGCGCCGCATCTGCGAAACACGGTTCGGCGGGTTCTGTCTCGCTCCGGACGGGGAACCGCCGATCTCGAGGATATCGTCCAGGAGATCCTGCTCGCTGTCCATCTCAAGCGGGCGACCTGGGATCGGTCCCTCCCGTTCATGCCATGGCTGAACGCGGTGGCACGCTACAAGACCATCGACGCGCTGCGCCGCGCAGGCATTCGCGGAGAGGTTGAACTCGACGGCCTTGCCGACACTCTGGCCGCCCAGGAGAGACAGGAAGATCACACCCTGGACAGCAAGCGCATCCTTCAAGCCCTTGAAGCCCGACAGCGCGACATCGTCGTACAGATCATGCTCATGGGCCGCTCGGCAGCGGAAGTCGGCAGCGCGCTCGGGATGAGCGAGGGAGCGGTTCGGGTTGCTCTCCACCGTTCACTGAAAAAACTCGCGACGATCTTCAGGACCGGAAGCCATGAAAACTGAAAATTTCATAAGGCTCCTGGCGGAGGATCTTCCATCGGGGCCTGCCCGCCAGGGGTTAGCGCTGACGCGCTGGATTTCGGCGACCGCCCTGGGGACCGGCGCAACCTTCCTCCTCTTTGCCGGAGCACGGGCTGACCTGCTTGGCGGTGGCTTGCTGCCTTCAATCATGAAGGTCTTCATGGGGGCCTTGCTGGCCTGGGCGGCGATCGGAGGGGCAACGTCACTCGCGCGACCGGAAGCATCTGTCGTTCAGCCCTTGCGGCGTCTGGTCACCTTCGCTGCCTTTCTGGCGTTTCTCTTCGCCACAGAACTTGTGTTTCGTGGCCCGGATGGATGGCTTGTCCGAATGTTCGGCAAGAGCATCGTTGGTTGCCTGACGGTCATCCCGTTGCTTGCATTGCTGCCTCTCGTTGTTTCGCTTCATGCCTTGCGGGGTGGAGCAACGACATCCCCCACCTTTGCTGGCGGGCTTGCTGGCCTCGCTTCAGCTGGCGTGGCGATCATCGCCTATGCGGTATTCTGCACCGAGGACAGCCTTGTTTTCGTCGCGACATGGTATTCGCTGGCCGCGATTTTGGTTGCCGGGCTCGGCGCGGTCTTGGGTCGAACGCTGCTCCGCTGGTAAGCGACAGCGCGCGATCTGAACCTCACGCCATCTTCAAAACTCACATCGGAGAAACATGTCATGAACGCGCGGCTGGGTGTCATCGGTGGGTCCGGACTTTATGACTTGCCGGGGCTGGAGGATCGCCGCGAGGAAATGGTCCAGACGCCGTGGGGCACCCCCTCCGCAGCCCTGAGATTCGGGCGCATCGGTGCCACCGAGATTGTTTTTCTGCCCCGGCATGGGGACGGCCATCGCTTTTCGCCGGGCGGGATCAACTATCGGGCGAACATCGATGCGCTGAAACGCCTTGGCGTCACCGATATCGTCAGCTTCTCGGCGGTCGGGTCCTATAAGGAAGGACTGCCGCCTGGGACCTTCTTGCTGCCCGATCAGCTGGTGGATCGAACTTTCGCGCGCGAAAGCAGCTTCTTCGGCAATGGTTGCGTCGCGCATGTTCCCTTCGGCGAACCTTTCGGGCCCCGCCTTCGGCACCGGGTTGCCGAAGCAGCAAGGCGGGTCAGCGTGAACATCCGAGAAGGAGGAACAGCGGTCTGCATGGAAGGGCCGCAATTCTCGACACGGGCCGAAAGCCTCTTCTACAAGGGCCAAGGCTACGATGTGATCGGCATGACATCGATGCCTGAAGCGAAGTTGGCACGCGAGGCGGAGATCACCTATTGCATGTGCGCGATGGTGACAGATTTCGACTGCTGGCATCCCCATCATGAGGATGTGAATGTCGAGCTGATTCTGCGGCAGGTCCACGAAAACTCGGAGGCCGCGCGTCGCGTTCTCGTGGCTCTGGCCGCTGATTTCCCGTCGGAGCGCGAGGAATGCCCGGCGGGCTCGCATCGGGCACTCGATTTCGCGATCATCACGGCGAAGGAAGCGCGCGATCCAGCCCTTGTTGCCAGGCTCGATGCGATTGCCGGGCGCGTGCTGCGGTAGGCATTGGCTCTTGGCTTAAAGGCGGAAATCCGAGAACCGGCGCATGAAGCGGCGGTCGATCCAGTCTTTCCACCGCCAGACCCAACGCCCCTCCACAGCAAGCCAAGCGCCGCGACCAGCAATGGCCGAGCCGTCGCCGGTCATCAGGATGGTCAGAAAATCAGGGTCAGGCCGGTGCGGCTTGAGAGGCTCGCCCCGCAAGGCGCGGCGGATGTTCCCGGTCAATGCCGCACCCTGACGAACTGCGAAAACCCCGGCCTTCGGCATGGGATCCGATATCATCGTCGCGCAATCCCCGACGGCAAAGATCGCGGGATCGCCGATCGAGGCAAGGGTGGGCGCGATGGAGAGAAAGCCGCCGGTGGTTACCGCCAGAGCGGTCTCGCCCAGCCATTCCGGTGCCTTGGCCGCGGTGGACAGGAGGACAGCTTCGGCCTCGACAGAGCGTCCATCCTCGGCACGAATACCATCGGCAGTGATTTCGACGACGCGAAAGGAATCCAGCACGGTGACGCCATGGCGGGCGAGTGCATGGCGGACATGCCGGCGGACGCCCAGGTTCAAGGTCGGGACAAGCCCGTTGCCCGTCGCGATGGCGATCCAGAACGGACGGCCGACGGTCTCGAGATTGCCCAATCGTGCCTTGAGCGCGAGCGCCAGTTCGATCCCGGCGGCGCCGCCACCCACCAGCACGATCCGGCGCGGCCCATCCGGGCGTGCGGCATCGGCCAGAAGAGCATCGAGCCTTTCGAGAAAGGTGCTGATCGGCTTGACCGCAATTCCATGCTGCCCGGCACCGGTGATCCCAGAAAGGTCTGGTGTGATCCCGATATTGAGCGAGAGTATGTCATAGGGGATCAAGCTGCCATCTTTGGTTCGCACATGGCGGTTCACCCGGTCGATCCCGTTCGCGGCGGAATCCACGAGCGAGACGCCTGCAACCCGCGCGAGACGCCCGAGATCGATATGCATCTCGGAATGGCTGTAGAACCCGGCAATATGACCCGGAAGCATGCCTGAATAGGGTGTCAGCAGCCGATCTGTCACCAGCGTCACCGCGATATCCGGCTCGGGATGTTCAGCCAGGGCGCGGATGACCTGAACATGGGCATGCCCGCCCCCGACAAGGACCAGCTGCCGGCTCATCAGAAAAGCGCCTCCCCCAATTGGGCGATGACGGCGCGCGTGCGCGGGGCCAATCTGTCCCCCACGGCCAGTTGCTCGCGAAGCCAGTCGAGATCGGCAAGCTCATCCATGTCCCGCTGCGCGGAAAGAAGCCGCACGGTCAGATTGGCGATTGATGCACGACGCAAGGTTTCATCCAGCACCTTTGGCGTGCTCCAGGCCATCGGGGCGCAGAGCGTCGTCGCGGCTTCGAGGCTGCGCACACCCAGCAGGCAATAGCCGCCATCAACGCTTGGGACGATTACAACCTCATCAGGATTGCCGTTCTGAAGACAATGCGCTGCCTCGACGAGAACATCGCTGCTGAGGAGCGGCACGTCCGCGCCCATGATCATCGCGCCAGCTGGACAATGCCTCAGGCATGTTTCCAGGACCTCGAGCATGGTTGCGCCAAGATCGCCGGCATCAGCATAGGCGAGGCGCCATTCCGGGCCCAGGATCGCTGCGATTTCCTGTGCCGCATCCACTGGCCGGAAAAATGCCAGGGGCTTGATCCCTGCACGATCGGCAGCCTCGCGCGCGGCACGCGCGGAATCCTCCAGAAAGGCGCGGGACAGACGCGCGGCGGCTTCCGGCCCGATGCTGGCCGCAAGACGAGTCTTGCTGATGCCCGGGCGCGGCGGTTTGCACATCAATCCAAGGCCGATCGGTGCAAGGGTCATGGCCGGGATCTCGCGCCACTCCGCGAAGTCATGGCCTCGCGCCCGATCACCCAGAGGATCTTGACCCCGGCGCGGATGGTTCCGCTCACCGTTCCCGAGACCTTCGACACGCCGATCCTGCGACGGTAATCAACCGGGATCTCGAATATGGGCAATCCCTGCCGCGCGGCCTTGATCTGCATCTCGACGGTCCAGCCGAAATTCAGGTCAGCCATAACGAGTTGGTCGAACGCATCGCGGGAAATCGCACGGAATGGGCCAAGATCGGTGAAATTCCTGCCCCAGATGAGCCGGATCAGCGTGCAAGCCAGCCAGTTCCCGAAGATTTGCTGAGGTGTCAATGCGCCGGGCTCCCGCTTGCCCAGGACGCGCGAGCCAAGCGTGAACTCCGCTTCTCCCGCGAGGATCGGCGCCAGCAGGCGGAGCATGGCCGAGAGATCATCGGCCGCGTCTCCATCGACAAACACGAGGATATCAACCGGAGGAAGCGCCGCGATTGCTTCCAGACAAGCGCGCCCGTAACCCGGACCTGTCACCTCGACCACGATTGCCCCGGCGCGTCGCCCGATCTGTAGTGTCCCGTCACTGGATCGAAAATCGCCAATGGCGACCGCATCGACAAAAACAGGCATGGCTGCGAGTACGGCCGGCAGCGCGCCGGCTTCGTTACGCGTGGGGATAACGACGCCGATCCTCTTGCCGCCGAGGCTCATCGCTTCACCTCGCGTGCCCCGAGGCGTTCGTGCAGCGCGATCGCCCCGAAAAGCGGCGCGAGGTGTAAGGCAGCAAGCCCGTAGCTGTGAATGTCGCGCAGGCCCGCAGCGGCAAGCGGAAAAAACAGGAAATAGATCGGCAGGCCGACCGCGCCGAAGATCAGCACCCAGGAACCGCTGGCAGCCGCAAGAGGGAGAAACCACGCGGCATACCAGGGAAACTGTGCCGGCGAGAGATAGAAGAGCAAACCGGCGAGAATGGAGGCCCGGCCCACGAGCCCGGCTGAACCTTTCCCGGATCGCAGGCCGATCGTGAGGCTCGCGCCGGCAGCGACGCCGACAATGGCTGCTCGAAGAACCAACTCACCCGTTCCGGGCCCGAAACCTTGGAAAAACAGGAAGGAAAGCCATGCAAATGGGGCATTATTGATGCTCCATCCACCAGCATAGGCGGTGAGCCCGGCCTGCGCCGAGAGGCTGGCCCAGAGCAGGGGCCCGCAAGTGAGCAGGGTGATGCTTCCAAGGCCAAGCGAAAACAAGAAAAGCCTCCGGCGATCCGGCCAGAGCGCCCTTGCGAGAAGCGGGGCGAGCAGAAGCGGCCAAAGCTTCACCCCCACCGCCAGCCCAAGCCCGATCCCGGCGGCGAGCGCGCGATTCCGGCTCGCTGCAAGCAGCGCAAGCAGAACAGGAGGAGCCAAGGCCGCATCGATATGGGCCTGGCCTGTCAGGCAGAAGGCCATCAGAGGGTTGCACCAGTAAAGCGCACCCATGAGCATGGAGCCGCCGTTGCTCCGAAGCCAGTGCCAGATCAGGATCGCCGTCACCGCCTCCGCCGAGAAGATGACAAGGCGCAGTCCATCAAGCTTCCAGGGCGCGATCCAGTGGGCGATGGCAAAAAGGGCTTGAGCCGAACCTGGATAGATTGACCGGAGATCGGGAAAGTTGATGGCCTCGATCACCCCTCGACCGGCATCAACCAGGCCGGTGAGCGCGGGTGGCAGTTCGCCCAGCAAATTCTGGGGCGAAAGGGTGTAGGGATTGAAGCCTCGCGCCACCATCGCGCCATCAAGGAGGTAGCGGTAGTGATCATCCTCCAGCATCGGGCCGGCGCCGAAATACGGCAGACGCATGAGAATTCCGGCAGCTGCGATGGCGACCCCGATGCCCCAATGCGGCGCCATTCCCCGTGCAAGCCAGATGGCCCAGACCACAAGCCCCCCCGACAGCGTCAGCAGGCCGAACAGGGAGAAGGCCACGCCCCAGCTGTCTCGTGCAGCTCCGGATAATGGACCAAAGGCGCGCGCCAGCACCAAGTGGGACAGAAACGCACCGGCCAAGGCGGAGAGCAAGATCCAGAGCCGGAAATCGCGCGGGCGCGACCGCTCGTCAGGAAGTGAGGACGGCACATTCATGAACCGGGAATGGTCCGCGCAAGAAGCTTGCCCCAGCTCGCATCGTAGGGGTGAGGCTTGCCCGGTTCATCGCCCTTGACCAGCACGCCCCCTTCCGCCGCCCAGCGAAACACACCACCGCGCAGGTTGAAGATCTGCCCTTTGGTGTGAGGCGCGAGTTCCCGCAAGGTCTGCATCAGCACCTGCGACGACCGCACGCCAACGGCACAATAGAAAACAACAGGCTGGTCACCCAATTGATCGCGATGCGCGCTGAGAACATCCTTCGCCGAGCTGCCTGGCTCGATGCGGATTGCCCCGGGAAGATGTCCGGCCTCGAATTCCTCCCGGGTGCGCACGTCGAACAGGGTGACCGCGCTCGTGGCCATCATGCTTGCCAGCTTGGAGACGGAGATGTCATCAACCGGGTAACGCCGGATGATTTCGCGTTCGACATCGTCGAGCGTGACCTTCGGATTGGTCGGATCGAGTATCAAGGGGCCATGGATCGAGGGAAGTTGCAACATGTTGGCCAAGGCCAGCGCTGCGACAAGGAGCAGGCCGGCCACGTAACCGATTGCGCGTGAACGAGGCGAGATGCGTGACACCATATGTCTCCCGTTTGGACCCTTCGGATTTGCCACGTTCACGAGATGGGCAGGCTGCGGTTGAGCGACCAGTCGTAATCATCCTCAACAATCCGCGGCGATCTCGCGAGCTTCTGCTTCAACTCGGGCTCGGCAAAAGCCAGGAAATGCGCGAGCAGTCCGGCATCGTCGCCGCCGAAATCCTCGATGAACCACTTGTAGATCGAAGAGACCTTGAGCCCGCCCGAGGGAAGCACCGTTACCCCACGCGGATGGTTGATGAAGTCGCGCGCGGCTTGATCGAGGTCGGCCTCAAGCGTTGCCGCACGCCAGGCGCGGTTGAGAAGATTGGGGCAACCATGGGAGGCGCAATTCACCACGTAATGAACGCGCGGATCCTTGAAAGTCGGACGCATGATCGAATGCTCGATGTCATCGAGCGAGAGACGGCGGCCTTCCACCGTCACCCGAGGCTGACGCCAAGGGCCGGTATAGGCCTTTGGGTCGAGCCATGAATCACTCTTGATGTCGCGGATCGAGGCAACCGGATACCGGTCGATCACAACCTTGAGAGTCACGGCATTGTAGAGGTTGCCCCAGTAGGCCAGGGCCTCGCCACGGGCCATGGTGGAGGGCTGGCGCTGCGCCAGCTCCGCGATATAGGCATCAAGTGCCGCGCGATCGGCTGCATGGGCGCGCCAGCCGGCGTAATCGACCCGCGTCAGGCCGTCCGGGTTCGGCTTTACATAGCGACGCAGAAGAGCATCATAAGGTGCATCGGCATCCCCCTGTGCGGCTGTGATTGTGCCCGGCGCGAACACAAGCACAAAGCCAAGTGAAACACCGAGCCCAAGGGCCTGGCGACGATCAGGTTTCGGCGGGCTGTTGCGCATGAATGCGATCTCCACAGAATTCAAAGGATTTGTCTTCACGCATTCCGGCCCTCGAAGCGCTTGCGCAG
>NZ_JBJTDY010000155.1:0-6041 GCF_046092605.1 Rhabdaerophilum sp.
GCGAATTTCACCTCGCCCACGCCCAAGGCGCGGCCCTTGCCCGGCAGGCCGAGCCAGCCGAGGAAGAAGCCCGTGAGCTGCCAGAGCGCATCGAGGCCGAGGCAGCCCGGCATCACCGGATCGCCCTTGAAATGGCAAGGGAAGAACCAGAGGTCGGGGCGCACATCGAGTTCGGCGCGCACGCAGCCCTTGCCGTTCGGGCCGCCATCCTCGGAGATCTCGGTGATGCGGTCGAACATCAGCATCGGCGGGGAAGGCAGTTGCGCGTTGCCCATGCCGAACAATTCGCCGCGTCCGCAGGCCAGCAGGTCCTCATACGTGAAGCTCGACCGCCGCGCCGTTCCATCCGCACCCATCGTGCCCTGATCCTTATTCAAGCTGTTTCATGTGACGGTCTTTTCCTGCGCCCGCGCGCAAGCGCGCGGACACATGATGCCCGTTTAGACCAACCGCGCGTGAAGCCATAACGGAATTTGCACAAGATCAACGATTATTGCAGCGTTTTGCCATCAAGATGCGACAGGTTCGCAATGATCTTGTCTCGCGGCCGGTGGAGGGCTAGTTAAGTCGCATGGATCACACTGTTTCCAAGAGTCCAGGTCTGGCTTCCTCCGCCCTCGGCGCGACGGCCAATCGCGCCCCCGCGAGCCTTGCCGGCTGCCCTGTGCACGATCTGAAAAACCGCTTGCGCGCGGTGGGCCTGCGCCCGACGCGCCAGCGCGTCGCTCTGGGCTGGCTGCTCTTCGCCCGCGGCGATCGCCACCTGACGGCCGAGACGCTTTTCGAGGAAGCCCAGCGCGCCCGCGTGCCGGTCTCGCTCGCCACCATCTACAATACGCTGAACCAGTTCAGCCATGTCGGCCTGCTGCGGCAGATCGCGATGGACGGCACCAAGAGCTATTTCGACACCAACGTGACCGACCACCACCATTTTTTCATCGAGGGTGAAGAGGGGCTCGTGGACATTCCCGGCCACGATCTCTCGGTCTCGAACCTTCCGGAGCCGCCGGAAGGCATGGAGATTGCGCGCGTGGAAGTTGTTGTGCGCCTGCGGAAGAGTGGCGCCTGACGCGCCCTATTTCACCCGCTCTTCCGGGTAGACGCCCCAGACGGCGTTCTTTTTCACAAAACCCCTGAAGCCCTCCAACGTTACTTCGCACCAATCCGCCGAGCAGCTCTCGACGCTGGCAATGACGCCCGGTTGCAGCCGGGCCACGATGGCGCTTGTCTCGCTCTCGCGGGCGAAGAGGTCGCGCTCGGGCCGGTCCTTGCCGGCCAGCACGATCACCGTGCGGCGGTTGGAGAGGCGACCGAAATAGACCCATCCCTCGGTCGATTCCGAATCGCGCACGCGACGCCATTGCTCATGCTCGGCGATCACTTCGACCGGCAGGCCCTCGCGCTTGAAAATCCAGCGAATGCGATGATCCTTGCTCGGGCCCTCGCGCATGGGCGTGTCGGAGGGCTTCAGGCTCACGAATCGCGGAATGGGCTGCTTGGTCACCGGGCCGATATTGCGATTGGTGGAGCCGGTCAGCTCGTCCGCCATGGCGGCGAATGGGGCAAACAACAACGCGAAAACCACGGCTAGGCGGGCCATGCGGGCCACCTTGGCACCACCTTCGCCGCGTTCTGGGCTGGAACGGAACATGATCAACCTCGGATGCGGAAATTCATTTGCCGTGAACCCGATTAACGTGGCGTTTACGAGGCCGGCCCGGCGCTTCGCTTTCAGCATGCGCCCGTTGCGAGCCCGATGGTGGAAAGCGCGCGCGGATTGTGCCAAAGGCTAGGGCGGAAGCGGGCAAGCTTCCCAAAAATGGTAATGCCCCGCAAGGCTGCATCAACCCCTGACCACGAAGCGGGAGGGAGCCGTTTCATGCCGAAAGACAAACCGCTTGTCGTGCTGACGCGCCGTCTTCCCGAGGGAATCGAGGCGCGCATGGCCGAATTGTTCCGGCTGGAGCGCAACGAGACCGACGCCGCTCTCGATGCCGAGGGCCTCGCCGCACGGATGGCGCGGGCGGAAGTGCTGGTTCCGACCATCACCGACCGGATTGACGCCGATCTCATCGCCAGGGCTGGCCCGCAACTGCGCCTCATCGCCAATTTCGGCAATGGCACGGACAATATCGACGTGCCGGCCGCCATGAAGCGCGGCATCACCGTGACCAATACGCCGGGTGTGCTGACCGAGGACATGGCCGATTTCACGATGGCGATGATGGTCGCCGTCTCCCGCCGTCTCGTGGAGGGCGCGAAGGTCATTCCGGCCGGACAATGGCAGGGCTGGTCGCCGGGCTGGATGCTCGGCCGCCGCATCCATGGCAAGCGGCTTGGCATCATCGGCATGGGCCGCATCGGGCTCGCGGTGGCGCGTCGTGCCCGTGCCTTCGGCCTGCAGGTGCATTATCACAATCGCCGTCCTGCCGCGAAGCGCATCGAGGAAGAGGTGCAGGCGACCTACTGGGATTCGCTCGACCGGATGCTCGCGCGGATGGATATCGTCTCGGTGCATTGCCCGCATACGCCCGCGACCTTTCACCTGCTCTCGGCCCGCCGCCTGAAGCTGATGAAGGAGGATGCCTTCCTCATCAATACCGCGCGTGGCGGCATCGTGGATACCGAGGGGCTGATCGAATGCCTGGAGCAGGGCAGCCTCGCCGGCGCCGCTCTGGATGTGTTCGAGCATGAGCCGGCGGTCAATCCGCGCCTTGTGGCGCTGGCGAATGCCGGAAAGGTTTTGCTCCTGCCCCATATGAGCTCTTCGACGGTCGAAAGCCGCAACGAGATGGGCGAGAAGGTCATCATCAACATCAAGACCTTCACCGACGGGCACATGCCGCCGGATCGGGTGCTGGTGCTGCCGGGCAGCTGAGCCCTCGTTCAGCGCGCGATCTCGGCGCGCTCGAACTGGCCATGCTTGCGGAAGCGGTAGAGATAGCCCGGGACCACCGCTTCGATCGTCGTCGGCGTGACGCCGAGGCCCGCCAAGGTGCGCTTGGCTGCGATGGCCTCCGCGCTGACCACATTGTCCGTCTCGAGCATCCGAACCTGATCAACCGTCAGCATTGGCGAGGGCAGCAACTCCATCACGCTGGCCTGCAGCCGGGCGATGGGGAAAGGCAGGGGCACAAGCGCGCGCGAGCGGCCGGTGATCGCCAGGATGTATTCAAGCAGCGCCTTGAAGCTCTTCACTTCCGGGCCGCCCAGTTCATAGGTTGCGCCAGGCTTCGCCGCGCCTTCGAGCGCGCGCGCAATCGCCTCGGCGACATCGCCCACGTAAACCGGCTGGAATTTCGTCTCGCCGCCGCCGATCAGCGGCAGGAACGGCAGGAATCGCGCCATATCCGCGAAGCGATTGAAGAACTGGTCTTCCGGCCCGAACACGATCGAGGGCCGCATGATGACGGCCGTGGGAAAAGCCGCGAGCGTCGCCGCCTCGCCGGCCGCCTTCGAGCGGGCATAATCCGCCGGGGAGTTCGGATCGGCCCCGATCGCCGAGACCTGCACGAGGCTGCTCACGCCCGCCTTCGCGGCAGCTTCCGCCACGATGCGAGGCCCCTGCGCCTGCACGGCGGAGAAGGTCTGGCGGCCGCCCTCATGCAGGATGCCGACGAGGTTTACCACCGCATCAGCACCAGCCACCGCGCGCGCCACCGAATCCGGATAGCGCAGATTCGCCTGCACGGCATGGATCTGCCCCACCATGCCCAGCGGCTGGAGATGGCCCGCGAGATCCGGCCGGCGAACAGCGGCGCGCACCCGCCAGCCGCGCTTCGCGAGAGCCTGCGTGAGATGCCGCCCCAGGAAGCCCGAGCCTCCGAAAATCGTAACCAGCCGCGCCATATGCGAACCTCGACCGTTAAGAATGTTGGTTCGGTCTAGTCAATTCGCGCGGTGCAATCAATCACGCCAAAGGCGCGACGGCCCAGAAGCGCCCGAATGGTGCCGAACGCGCACCGGGACCAGCGCGCCGGGGCTGCCCATCGAGCCGCCCGATTCGGCATTCCGGGGGCTCCGCATCAGCATGATGGCCCCGCCCATCGCCACGGAGGCGAACATGGTCACCGAGCCCATGGCAAGGAGCGCGAGCCCGGTCACCCATTCGCCGGTGCTCGTGAGGAGCGAACGGATACCGGCTATATCCAGGGCCAGAATGCCGATCACGAAGAGGATGCCGAGGCCCGCTCCGGCGAGGCCGTTGATCGCGAGCAGGCGAAACAGCGGTTGACGCGGCAGGAAGCCTCGCGGGATGTTCAAACGCGATCCGGGGTTCATGGTGTCGCCTCGCGCAGGAGTTGAAGACCTCCTTAAAGTCGGGCGGCCCGAAAGGTTCGACAAGGCCTGTTTTCGAATATTGACAATTGTCCGCCGACCGATCAGAAGCCTCGCCAGAGGCCCAGGTGGCGGAATTGGTAGACGCGCTGGTTTCAGGTACCAGTGGGTAACACCGTGGAGGTTCGAGTCCTCTCCTGGGCACCACTCTCATTTTCGCGAGCCTTCGCGATTGACCGTAAACGGCGCGATTCCACGTGTTTTTCCGTGGATAGTGGCCGTTTCCGGCCGTATGCCTCCGTTGACATTCGCCCGAATTGTTGGCCTCACTGATGGCCTCAGCCCTGCGCGGACGCCACCGAGGCCAACACAATGTCGCTTTCCGACCTTGCCATTCGCCAAGCCAAAGAAGGCCCGAAGCTTCGCAAGCTGTCCGATGGCGGGGGGCTTCAACTCTGGATCAAGCCGAACGGCTCGAAGCTTTGGTGCCTCGCCTACCGGGGCACGGATGGAAAACAGAAGAAATATTCCATCGGGCCATATCCAACCGTCACACTTCAGGAGGCGCGCAACAAGCGCGAGGAAGCCAAGCGGCTCTTGCTCGCGGGCCTAGACCCGGTGGCGCATATCCGCACCGAGAAGGCCAACAAGGCGATTGCCGAGGCCAACAACGCGGCCAACACATTCTCTGCCATCGCGGCCGAATTGCTCGACAAGAAGCGGCGCGAGGGCAAGGCTTCCAACACCATCGGCAAGCGGGAATGGCTCTACAGCCTCGCGGGCGATGCGTTCGGGAGGCGGCCGATTGCCGATATCACATCGCCGGAAGTCTTGAAGGCTTTGCGCGTGGTCGAAGCGAAAGGCCATTTGGAAACGGCGCACCGCATGCGTTCCGCCATCGGTGAAGTGTTCCGCTACGCTATCGCGACGACGCGCGCGAGCCATGATCCAACCTTCGCGCTCCGGGGAGCGCTGGCAAAGGCCAAGGTGGAGCACCGGGCGGCTATTCTGGAGCCGCAAGCCATCGGGGCGTTGCTTCGCGCGATTGACGGTTTCAACGGGCAGCCGACGACCGTTGCCGCCTTGAAGCTGATGGCAATCCTGTTCCCTCGCCCCGGTGAACTGCGCCAAGCCGAATGGAAAGAGTTTGATCTGGAGCGCGCGGTTTGGACCATTCCGGCCGCTCGCATGAAAATGCGGCGCGAGCATCGGGTTCCACTGCCCCGGCAAGCCATAGCGGTGCTGGAGAGCCTGCTTCCCCTTTCTGGCAACCAAACCTTGGTGCTGCCGAGCACGGTGAGCATGAAGCGGCCGATGAGCGAAAACACAATCAACGGCGCGCTGCGTCGCATGGGCTTCAAGAAAGAGGAAATGACTGCGCACGGCTTCCGAGCCATGGCGACGACGTTCCTGAACGAGAGCGGCAAGTTCTCGCGTGATGCCATCGACCGCGCGCTTTCCCATCAGGAGCCGAACGCCGTTCGCCGGGCCTATGTGCGCAGCGACCATTGGCAAGAGCGCGTGCGCATGGCGCAATGGTGGGCTGACAAGCTGGATACGCTGCGCGATGGCGGGCAGGTCGTTCCGCTGCGAAAAGGGCGGTGACCTTATGGACAGTCAAACAGTCACCTTTTCGTTGTCATGCTCGCAAAAAGCATACTTAGGCTGGCCCTCAAAAATTTTTGACGAAAAAACAGAATTACTCATTGAAAAAGATTTTATCAATCGCAGAATAAGAGATTCTTCAAATATAAGTGAAGATA
>NZ_JBJTDY010000156.1:0-6521 GCF_046092605.1 Rhabdaerophilum sp.
GTCGTGAATTCCATGGCCTTCAGGAAGGCCACGGCTTTCGGCGCATCGAGCGGATGCGCAACGAGTGTTTCGAGCGCATGCTCCACCGGCACGTCGCGCACGAGCGTGACCAGCGTCTTCGAGATGCGGATTTTCTCCACCACCTCCGGGTCGGTCAGGGTTTCGCGGCGCTTCGGCTGCTTGATCTCGGCGGCGCGCGCGAGCAGCGTTTCGAGATCGCCATATTCCGCAAGCAACGAAGCCGCCGTCTTCACGCCGATGCCGGGCGCACCGGGAATGTTGTCGGTCGAATCGCCCGCAAGCGCCTGCACCTCCACTACCTTGTCGGGCGTGACACCGAAATAATCGAGCACCTCCGCTTCGCCGACGAGACGCTCCTCGCGCTCGCCGGAAGCGGGATCGTAGAGCGTGATGCCCGGCCCGATGAGCTGCATCAGGTCCTTGTCGGCCGAAACGATGGTGGCTTCCGCACCCGCTGCGGCGGCTTCAGTCGCGTAAGTCGCGATGAGGTCATCCGCCTCGTATTTCGCCATCTCCACCGGCTCGTAGCCGAAGGCGCGCACCACGGCGCGCATCAGCGGGAATTGCGGCACCAGTTCTTCCGGCGGCTCGGATCGGTTCGCCTTGTAGGCGGGGAAGAGCGCCTTGCGGAAGGAATCCTCGCTCTTGTCGAAAACAAGCGCCAGATGGGTCGCCTTCTTGCCCCGCGCGCCTTCGCGCACGAACTGGAAGAGCTTGGTCGCGAAGATGCGCACGGCACCCGTCGGCAGGCGATCCGAACGGTAATTGTAGCGCTGATCCTGCCGGATCGACTGGAAATAGGCCCGGAACACGAAGGACGAGCCATCGACGAGGATGACGTGATCGCCGGGGCCGGGTTTCTTGGGAGGAAGTGCGGTGCTCATCCCGCATTTATAGGCGGGGCGGGAAGGACAGTCAGCCCGTTCCGCGCGGCCATCCCGCATGAAAAAAACCGGCGGGTTTCCCCGCCGGCCTGATGCATGCCAAAGCCCGGAAGGGCTGGCGCTTACTTGCCCTTCTTGAGGGCCGCGCCGAGGATGTCGCCGAGGGTCGCGCCGGAATCGGCCGAACCATAGGCTGCCATCGCTTCCTTCTCCTCGGCCATTTCGAGAGCCTTGACCGAGACCTGGATCTTGCGGGTCTTCTTGTCGAAGAGCACCACGCGGGCATCGAGCTTCTCGCCGGCCGCGAAGCGATCCGGGCGCTGGTCGCCACGGTCACGCGCAAGCTCCGAGCGCTTGATGAAGGTGGTGATGTTCGAACCCGCGATCTTCACCTCGAGGCCGCCATCCTTCACTTCCAGCACTTCGCAGGTGACGACCGCGCCCTTGCGGATCGCATCGCCCGCGCCCGCGAAGGGGTCCGAGCCCACCTGCTTGATGCCGAGCGAGATGCGCTCCTTCTCGGTGTCGACATCGAGCACGACGGCGCGCACATAATCGCCCTTCTTGTACTCTTCGATGACCTGCTCGCCCGGACGGTTCCAGTCGAGATCCGAGAGATGCACCATGCCGTCCACATCGCCATCGAGGCCGATGAACAGGCCGAACTCGGTCTTGTTCTTCACTTCGCCCTCGACGAGGCTGCCGACCGGGTGCTTGTCCACGAAGGCTTCCCACGGGTTGGCGAGCGTCTGCTTGAGGCCAAGCGAGATGCGGCGCTTCACCGGATCGACCTCGAGAACCTGCACTTCCACTTCCTGCGAGGTGGAGAGCAGCTTGCCCGGATGGACGTTCTTCTTGGTCCAGCTCATCTCGGAGACGTGGATGAGGCCTTCGATGCCCGGCTCGAGCTCCACGAACGCGCCGTAATCGGTGATGTTCGTGACGCGGCCCGTGAACTTGCCCTGGATCGGATACTTGGCCTCGATGCCCTCCCAGGGGTTGCCCTGGAGCTGCTTCATGCCAAGCGAGATGCGGTGGGTTTCCTGGTTGATCTTGACGATCTTGACCTTCACGGTCTGGCCGACCGCCAGCACTTCCGACGGATGGTTCACACGACGCCAGGCGATATCCGTGACGTGGAGCAGGCCATCGATGCCGCCGAGATCCACGAAAGCGCCGTAATCGGTGATGTTCTTCACCACGCCGTCGATAATCTGGCCTTCCTCGAGGTTCGAGACGAGTTCCTGGCGCTGGCCGGCGCGGGTCTCTTCGAGGACGGTGCGGCGCGACACGACGATGTTGCCGCGGCGGCGATCCATCTTCAGGATCTCGAAGGGCTG
This sequence comes from Rhabdaerophilum sp., assembly GCF_046092605.1. Classification (NCBI taxonomy): domain Bacteria; kingdom Pseudomonadati; phylum Pseudomonadota; class Alphaproteobacteria; order Hyphomicrobiales; family Rhabdaerophilaceae; genus Rhabdaerophilum; species Rhabdaerophilum sp. The sequence continues at coordinate 2,246 of NZ_JBJTDY010000156.1, forward strand.
CGGAACGCCCATCAGCGGGCCGACATCGCGGATCGGACGGATATCGACCTGCGAACGCGGCAGGAACGCCACGGCACCGTCGAGATCGACGGTGTAGCCGCCCTTGACCTGGTTGAAGATCGAGCCCGTGACCTTTTCCTTGGCTTCGAACGCCTTCTCGAGGCGCACCCAGCTCTCTTCGCGGCGGGCCTTGTCACGGCTGATGACGGCCTCGCCCATCGCGTTCTCGACGCGCTCGAGATAGACTTCGACGCGGTCGCCGATCTTCAGGACGAAATCCTTGTTCGGGCCGGCAAATTCCTTCAGCGCGACACGGCCTTCGGTCTTGAGGCCGATATCGATCACCGCGACATCCTTCTCGATCGCGACGACGCGACCATTGATGACGGTGCCTTCAGCGGTATCCGCCTTCTCGAAGCTTTCGGCGAGAAGGGCCGCGAAATCCTCGCGGGACGGGTTCATTTGAGTGGTGGACATAGAATCTCCGGAATGCGCCTGCCGCATTGCGGCCTCCGGCGCGGGCACTGGTGCTTCATCGTTGCGTTCCATTCCGGGGCGGACGGCCATCGCCGGATGGCGATGAAGCCCGAACGGGCGACCAGTGCGAAGTCGCGGAACCGTCCGGCGGAATGTGTGGTTTCCTCGCCGCGAAGCTGCCGGTCTCGTCGCTTTGGATAAACGACAAAACCGCCAGAACCCGCGAAGGTCCGGCGAATTGCGTGGGGCAATAGCAGAAGGGGGCGATTACGGCAAGCAGCCAGGGCTAGAGATGCTTTTTCGGCCTCACTTTGCGCCGGGCCTTGATGGCCGAGACCTTCTCCACGTCCTCCGGCTGGAGATAGACACCGCGTTCGAGAATTTCGAGGGTGTATTCCTCGTAGGTCAGCCCCAGAGCCTCCGCCTTGGCCTGCCGCGAGAGCAGGACATCCGTGGAGGTCGGGCGCCAGGCGGCGCGATGCGCCTTCTTCCAGAAGAAAAACGTCCCGATGCCGCCGCGCCCCCAGGGCGGGACATGCGGTTTTTCTTTCAGCGGCGGCCCGCCATTATGCCCGATGCCAATGCGTTTCGGGCGGCGGGCCATTTCAAGCCAGATCCAGCACCATGAAGGTGGAGTTCGGGTCAGGCTTGTAGCCTGCGAAGGGCGGGCATTCGCGGAAACCGTGGCGCAAATAGAGTTCGCGCGCGGGCCGGAAATACTCGAACGAGCCCGTCTCGAGATAGAGCCGCTTCAGGCCGAGGCCGCGCGCCTCGTCGATGACGCGCTGAACCACCGCGCTGCCCACCCCGCGGCGCTTCGCGGCGGGAAGGGTGCGCATGGCCTTCACCTCGCCCTCCTCCGCATCGATCTGCTTCAACGCGCCCATGCCAAGGAGTTCACCGGCCTCCCAGAGCGTGAAGAAGGTGATCTCCGGCACCTGCATCGCAGAGTAATCGAGCACATGGCAGGATTCCGGCGGCGAAACCGCGCGGTTTTCGGCGTAGTGGTGCTCCAGCAGCGCGATGACGCGCGGATCGGAAAAATCGCCGGGGCGGATGTCGAAGGCCAAATTCTCCCCTCGCATCATGTTTTCTCCTCACACCATGAAGATCAGATAGCGCGCGCCCAGCATGGGCGGGGTTTCGAAACGCGTCGCGCCATGCAGCACGTAGCGCAGGCAATCGCCGGGGCGCAGCTCATGCGCCACACCCTCGACCGTGAGGGTCAGCGCCCCTTCGAGCATCACCAGATGATGTTCAAGGCCGGGGCGCGGGGGAAGATCGTAGGCGATCACCGTGCCGGCCGGCAGGGCGCCCTCGATCACCTCGCCCGCAAGATTCTGGGCGGGCGGCGATACCGCGCGTCGTGCAAAACCGGTCGCCGGATCATCCCAGACCGGCTGCTCGCTCCGGCGGATCAGCGGCGAGGCTTCCGTCTCCACCTGATGGAGCAGGCGCGAGGCCGTGAGCCCAAAGGCACTCGCTAGCTTGCACAAGGCGACCGCCGTCGCGCTGACTTCCGCATTCTCCAGCCGCGAAAGCGTGGCGCGGCTCACGCCCGAGCGCGTCGCGAGTTCCTCCAGCGACCAGCCGCGCGATTGCCGCAGACGGCGCAGACCCGCGCCGATCTGGCGATCGAGTGAATCGACATCCGGCAGGGCGACGACAGACGATGAATTTCCCATATCCGGGAAATTCTCTCGCATTCGACATATCGTCAAGCCCTTTCGGGTTGCGGCCGCATCAGAAGGCTCAGCGCGAGGCCCGTGAGGAAGCCCCCGAGATGCGCCTGCCAGTCCACGCTCGGCGAAAACAGGGCCACGGCAATGTTCAGCCCGATATTGATGACGAAGAACGAGGCCGGCACATCGAGCCGGCGCAGCATCCATTGCGCCATCAGCGCGCCGAGCAGGCCGGACGTGCCGCCCGAGGCCCCTGCCCCGACAAACGGCGCCTCATGCATCGACACCGACAGATAAGATCCGCCGAGGATGCTCGCGATGAAGAGCAACAGGAACTTCGTGGAGCCGAGCCCGCGCTCCAGAGGCACGCCCCAGGCGAGCAGGCAGATCATGTTCGCGACGATATGCACGAGACTGAAATGCAGGAACCCGGCCGTAAGGTAGCGCCACGGCTCCTCACCCATATAGGGTTCAGCCAGCAGGCCACCCCATTGGATGATCGTGCGCACACCGATGGCGAGGTCGCCATCGGCCATCACCAGCGCGCCATAGATCGCGACATTGGCGATCAGCACCAGCCAGAAGCCGGGAATGGGCCGCTGGGCCGGCGGCGAATCGAGGCTCATCGGCGCTCCTGTCAAGGCCTGGCAAGGGTGCAGGCCCCTTCAGATGTGGACGCGTTTCCGCACCATCGCAAGGGCCGCCGCGACCGCCTGCTCGACATTGAGATCGGTGGTGTCGAGCCGGATCGCATTCGGCGCGATCTGCATGTTGGGCGCATCGCGTTGATCGCGCGCCACGAGATCGGCGAGGATCTCGCTCTCGACGACCGTTTCACCGCGCCCGGTCAGCTCCCGGAAGCGGCGGTTCGCGCGCACCGCGACCTCCGCATCGATCCACAGCTTCACCGGCGCCCACGGCGCGATGACCGTGCCGATATCGCGCCCGTCGAGCACGGCGCCGCCGGGCTGGCGCGCGAAATCCTGCTGGAACTGCCGCAAGGCGCTGCGCAAGCCGGGAAAACGCGCGACGCGGCTCGCCTGTTCGCCGGCCATTCGAGTACGCAGGCGCTCATCCACCAGCCATTCCAGCGCGAAATCCCGCGCGACACGCTCGGCGGCCTGTTCGTCATCGAGGTCGAGGCCGAGATCGGCCATGCGCTGCCCCACCGCGCGATAGAGCAGACCCGTATCGAGCATCGGCAGGTGAAATTCGCCCGCGAGCCGCTTGGCGATCGTGCCCTTGCCGGACGCGGCCGGACCATCGACGGCGATGACGAGCGATGCGCTCACACGATCCTCCCGCCGAGACGCGCCATCAGCGGCAGGAAGTCCGGGAAGCTCGTGGCGATGAAGCTCACATCATCCACGCCCACGGGCTTCGTGCTCGCAAGGCCCATCACGAGGAAGCTCATGGCGATGCGATGATCCATATGCGTCTCGACCACGCCGCCGCCAGGCGCGGCCTTGCCCTGGCCGGAGACGATGAGGTCATCGCCCACGATCTGATGCGCGACGCCGTTCGCGGCGAGCCCGGCCGCGACCGCCGCGAGGCGATCGGATTCCTTCACGCGCAGTTCCTGCAAGCCGTTCATGCGCGTCTCGCCCGTCGCGAAGGCGGCGGCAACCGCGAGCACCGGATATTCGTCGATCATCGAGGGCGCGCGCTCGGCCGGCACGTCCACGCCCTTCAGCGCCGAGTGACGCACGCGCAAATCCGCGACCGTCTCGCCGCCCTCCTCGCGCCGGTCGAGCTCGACGATATCGGCCCCCATCTCCTTCAGCGTGATGAGCAGGCCCGTGCGCAGCGGGTTCATCATCACGGATTTCACCACGATCTCCGAGCCCGGCACGATCAGCGCAGCGACGATGGGGAAGGCCGCCGAGGACGGGTCCGCCGGCACCACGATCGGGCGGGGCCGAAGCGCGGGCTGGCCTTTCAGCGTGATCGTGCGGCCATGGGGGCCGTGGGGTGCCACGCGCACATCCGCGCCGAAAAAGGCGAGCATCTTCTCGGTGTGGTTGCGCGAGGCCTCGTTCTCGACCGGCGCGAGGAGGGCGGCGAGACGGTCGCGGATTTGCGCGTGCGTCACTCGGCGCTGAAGGGCGTGGACGTGC
>NZ_JBJTDY010000157.1:0-21306 GCF_046092605.1 Rhabdaerophilum sp.
TGGCATAGCCGGATCGGGCAAGCGCGCCGGGGCGACGACCAAAATGGCCGACCTCGGCACAATCAAAAGCCCGGTTCACGACCACGCCGGGGAATTGCTGATATCAAAATCGGCAACGGTCGAGTTGATAGAACCGTCCAATTAGTCTGATTTTTCAAGGACACGTCGTTCTGGTTTGGGGAGAAAAGGCATCATGAAGCTCATTCATGCCGGGGCTGGATTGCTGGTTCTTCTGGCGGCCACCGCGTTCTGGCTGGCCTTGCAGCTTATCCCCACCGATCTCGGAAACAGCTACCTGGTGGCCGCGTGCATTCTGTTCACGGGCGCTCTGGTCCTCGTTGCGTTGGCGTCGGTCGGCCGCGCGATTGTCCATGAAATCCACGCGTTGCAACTTGCCGTGATGCTGCCGCCGGCGGCACCGGAAGCGGCGATCCCGCCCTTGGTCGTGGCGCCGCCAGCAGCGCCCGAGCGCCCGGTCACCCCCGTTCCCGCCCAGGTTGGGGCTGGTGAGGCGCTTGGTGGGATGATGCGCGCCGACCGGTCTCCGGTATCCGAATCCAGGATCCTCGGAGATCTCGAGCGTGACCTCTTCGCCAAACTGAAATCACCTCCGCTCAAGATTTCCCCGCTGCCGGATGAGCCAGCGCCGGCTCCCGTGATCGAGGGTGAGCCCAGGGCTTCCGGCCTGTCCGGTGCCATGCGGGCGAACAAGGCCGATACCGGCAAAAAGGATGATCCCATCCTTCCGCCCCTTCCGAAGTTGCCCGATTTCGAAGGCGGGCCTCCGACGCCCGGCCTCATCCATGACGAGGATCTCGCACGGCTTTCGGAAGCCAAAGCCGAACTCGCGCCGCTGGAGACGCTCGATATTGTCGGTGCTTATGACAGTGCCGGCACGCGGTTCACCATGTATTCCGACGGCTCTGTGACCGCGAAAGGCGAGGGGGTGGATCGCCGTTTCCGGAGCCTCGATGATCTGCGCGCCTTCATCGATAGCGGCATGAGGGTCTGAGGGAATTCGCGATCGCGGGCCACGTGACGCGGCTCTCTGCGCTTCCGGCGCTTGCGGACCGTCAAGGTCCGCTCCGGTTCTCGGAAGCCCGGCGCTGGCTCCCACGGGCGAATTCCTGGCCCTTGCTTTCCAGCGCCGGGACCGTCCCCGTCACTTCCAGCGCAAAGGCATAGACCCGCGCGACATCATCGAGCTGGCGATAGCGGCCCGAGGCGCCGTCATGCCCAGCGCTCATATTGGTGCGGAACAGGATGGGCCCGCCGCCTGTCATGGTCGCGCGCAACTTCGCCACGAATTTCGCCGGTTCCCAATAGGTGACGCGCGGATCAGTGAGGCCACCGACGATGAACATCGGCGGGTATTCCTTCGCCGCGATGTTGTCGTAGGGCGAATAGGCCCGCATGGCCTCGAAAGCCTTCACATCCTCGATCGGGTTGCCCCATTCCACCCATTCGGGCGGGGTGAGGGGCAAATTTGGATCAAGGATGGTGTTGAGGCTGTCGACGAACGGCACTTCGGCCACGATGCCCGCGAAACGATCGCCCGCCATGTTGGCGATGCCGCCCATCAGCATGCCGCCGGCCGAGACACCATGCGCCACGAGGCGCCTTGGCGCGACATGGCCCTTCTGCACGAGGAAATCCGCTGCCGCGAGGAAATCCCGGAACGAGTTGATCTTCTTCTCGCGCTTGCCCTCGCGATACCAGCGGAAACCCTTCTCCATGCCGCCGCGGATATGCGCGATGGCATAGATGAACCCGCGATCGACGAGGCTCAGCCGGTCGGTCTCGAAATCGGCATCCATCGCATAGCCATAGGCGCCATAGCCGTAGAGCAGGCAGGGCGCGGTGCCGTCGAGCGGCGTCGAGGCCAGACGCAGGATGGTGATCGGCACGGTCTCACCATCCGGGGTCGGCGCAAAGGCGCGTTCGACGGTGTAGCCTGCGGCATCATGGCCCGACGGCACTTCCTGCCGCTTGAGGATCACCTCTTCGCCTGTATCCAGATTGTGGTCGAGCGTCACTTCCGGCTCGGCCGGTGAGGAGAAGGTGAGGCGCACGATCGCGCTATCATATTCCGGGCCGATGGCGCCGGAGATATCGCCGATGACGGCGCGCGGGCGGAACAGCTTCTCGGTGCCGTCGCGCCAGTTCCGCGCATGGATCGCCGGACCATCTTCCCCGAGGGTGGACCAGATGAGCCAGTTCTTCAGCACATTCACCGACTGGATCGCGCGGCCCGGCACCTCATCCACCAGAACCTCGGCCTTCTCGGTGTCCGTCTCGCCGACCGGCAGGGCCAGAATGCGATAATCCTCGGGCTTTCGGCCGTTCTTGTCCGCATGGTTGGTGCGGATGATCAGCCGGCCTTCATGGTGGTCGATCTCGTATTCGATGCCGGCCTCGCGCGGGAAGACGGGAACCGGCACCTCGCGCGGATCATCCAGATCGAGCAGAAGGACTTCGGTGGTTTCATGGTCGTGGATATCGATGAAGGCATAGCGGTCATCCTGCGTGCGATCGAGGCCGACGAACCAGCCGGAATCGGCCTCACGATAGATCTCGGCATCCGCTTCCTGCGGCTCGCCAAGCCGGTGGCGCATCACGCGATAGGGACGCTGGGAGGCATCCAGCTCGATATAGTAGAAGAAGCGCCCGTCACGCCCCCAGACGATATCGCCGGAGGTGCGCTCGAGCCGGTCATGGTCAATGCCCGTGCCGAGTTCGCGCACGCGGATGACATAGCTCTCCGACCCGGTGATATCCGCCGCCCAGGCCATCAGCCTGTGATCGGGCGAGACGGCGACGGCGCCGATATCGAAGTAATCAAGCCCGCGCGCTTCCTTCGGGCCATCGAGCATGATCTGCTCGCGGGCCCCCTTCGCGGGCTTTCGGCAGCAAAGCGTATATTGCGCGCCCTTGCGGTAGCGCTCGTAATAGAGGAACGGTCCGTCACGCCAGGGCGGGGCGCTTTCATCCTCCACCATCCGGCCGCGCATTTCGGCGATCAGTTGCTTCTGCAGCGCTTTCATCGGGCGGAAGCCCGCCGCCGCATAACGGTTCTCGGAGCGGAGGTAGCGCGCGATATCCACAGGAACCTTTCCCGGGTCTTCGATCACCGCCTGCCAGTTCTTCGCGCGCAACCAGGCGTAGTCGTCATGCAGCGTTACGCCATGCACCACGCGGCGCATGGGCTTGCTGGCCGCGCGCGGCGCGCGGTGATGGGCAAGGGCGGCAAATGGGGGCATCGGGTTGTTCATTCCGTTCGGGCGAAAGCGTTCAGCGTGCCGCCCGATGCCGGAAGAGCCTCTCAGCCCTCGTCCTCCAGCGGCTCGAAGCGGAGCGCGTGGCCGTTCATGCAATATCTCAGGCCGGTCGGTCGAGGCCCATCGGGAAAAACATGTCCGAGATGCCCATCACACGAGGCGCAGCGGATTTCCGTTCGGCGCATTCCGAAGGAGCGATCCTCGAGCTCGCGCACGGCATCCGGCCCGATGTTCTGGAAGAAACTCGGCCAGCCGCACCCGGCATCGAATTTCGTGTCGGCCAAGAAGAGCGGGTTCTCGCATGCTGCACAGCGGTAAAGTCCTGGACGTTCTTCATAGAGATGAGGACCTGTGCCAGGACGCTCCGTGCCGTGCTCTCTCAAGACATGATATTGTTCGGGCGTGAGAAGGTTGCGCCATTCGGCATTGGATCGCTGGACCTTCATCAGTATCACCTCGTCTTGGTTCGCCTTGGAGTTGTTCTGGATATGGTGGTAACGCAGCAAACGAGCAAGTGGCCGACGATGCAAAAATGCCATTCTTGCGCCTGAGGTCTGGAATTCGACACAAATTTTTCGATTTCATCACGTGATTCCTCTAAATTTCTCAAGATGAACACCTGTTTTAGTTGCGTGACAGCATTTTCTCACGTATCTGCTGATTTCCAGGGGTATGCGATTCACGATGCGTGTTCGATTTTCGTGACATCCCTCCCCCAATTGTTTGATGTGGCGCCTTGTTTTTCTGCGGTAATGCAAGAAGAACACTCCTGAGGCTGTCGCAGAATGCGCAGGCGGAAAGAGCCGCCGGACAAGAACCGAGGAAGGAAAGAGAGTGATGTTGGACAACAACGAATTGATCGAGCTGGCGGCCGAAATTGTCTCCGCCTATGTCAGCAACAATTCGGTCCCGGCTGCGGATCTGCCCGCGCTGATCAATGAAGTCTACAACGCGCTGACGAAGGTCGGCACTGTTCCGGCAGAAATCGTGGTTGAGCCCGCGAAGCCGGCCGTTTCCCCCAAGAAATCCGTGTTTCCCGACTACATCATCTGTCTCGAAGACGGCAAGAAGTTCAAGTCACTCAAGCGGCATCTGCGCACGCAGTACAACATGTCTCCCGAACAATATCGCGAGAAGTGGGGCCTCGCCGCCGAGTATCCGATGGTCGCACCGAACTATGCTGCGGCCCGTTCGCGTCTGGCAAAGGAAATGGGCCTGGGACAGAAGCGCAAGCGGGGTCGCTGATTGGCTCGCCCCATCCATGAAAAGGCGCCCTCGCGGCGTCTTTTTTTATGTGCCCTCACCGCTGCCCGACGCCCATGCGCGCGGAATCCTGTTCCCGAATGCGTCAAAGGCAGTGCAATAAAATAAGAATATAATCACATTAAAAGACCAAATTACGGGGACTTTCGGAATAAATTCTTTTAAAAATGCGATTTTCCAGTTTACCGATCCTTAGCTTCTTCCTAACTTTCGCCATGAGGTGCGGCGGGCCGTTTCAGTCCCGAGCATCTGGGGCCGGGTTCGGGAGAAGGCGGGATGGTTCGGCAGCAGAAGCAGTACTTTCCGGTGACGGAACCGGTCACTATCACCCTTGCTCGGCGTTCGCGCGGCAGACCTCGAAAGCTGCCGCCGCCACGCCGCTTTTCCGCGATCGAGCTGCAGGCCCGGCTTGGGCCGCGTCTTGCCGAAGCAGTTGCCGCCAACTGGCAGGGCTGCTCGCTGCGGGAGTTGCGCGCCGGAACCCGTTCTGCGGCTCACGTCGCCGAAGCCCGCCAGGTGGGAATGTATCTTGCCCACACGCTGTTTCATCTGTCGATGACCCGGACCGGCGCGGTGTTCGGGCGGGATCGCACCACGGTGCGGCATGCCTGCCAACTGATCGAGGACCAGCGCGATCGCCCCTTGCTCGATGAGCCTCTTCTGATGCTTGAGGCTGCGCTCGCCCGCTGGGCCGCGGATTTTGCCCGCGTGCTGACGGAGGACGAACCATGAGGCCCGCCTCGGAAGCCAAGGCTGGCGCGAAGGGGCGGGACGAGGATCGCCTGCTGGTCCTGCTCGCGGAGCAGGGTGCCCATGCGCGGCGCGATGAGGGGATCGTGCAGGTGGTCGTGTCGCGGAAGGGTGTCCCGCTGGTGCGCGGGCGCTTTCCCATGGCAGCGCTCGCGCCGCTGCTCTCGTCCGGCGCCGTGCGCTGCGACCAGGTGGCGGGATTGCCCCGCTATCAGCTCACGGCCGAAGGGCGCGCCGCCGCCTTTCGCCGCCAATCGGGCGAGGACGCCTTCGGCGACCAGCATCGCCTGCTGGAACAAGGGGCAGGCCCGGAAGGCGTGCCGGTGAAGCGCAACCTCCGGGAAGACCCCCTGGCTCTCCTCGCCCGGCAGCAGATCGGAAGCTTCGCGGTCGATGAAGCGAGCCAGGAGGCCGGCGAGCGCCTGCGCCGCGACATCGAGATGGCCTGCCTGCCGCCGAAGGTGACGATCAACTGGGATCGCCTCGTGGTCGACGGTGGCGGGCCTGGTGCCGGCCTCACGATGACGGAGGCTCAGGCGCAGGCCAGGAAGCGCGTGCAGAAGGCCATGCTCGCGGTCGGGCCGGATTTTTCAGGGCCTCTGATGGATCTTTGCGGCTTCGGGCGCTCGGTCGGCGAGATCGAGCAGGGGCTCGGCCTGCCGGTGCGCTCGGGCAAGGTCGTGCTTTCGCTCGGTCTGCGGTCGCTGGCCCGCCATTATGGCCTCTCGAGCATGGCACAGGGCACGGCCTGCCAGCCCATCCGTCACTGGGGAACGGCTGATTCGCGGCCGGCCTTCCCGAAAACGGCGTGATCAGCCTTTCGCGGCTTCCGCCTTGATGCGCGCGACCATCGAGGCGAGCCCGTTCGCACGCTGCGAAGTGAGGTGATCCTTGAGCCCTATGGCGGCGAAGAAGCCTGCTGCATCGAGCCCTGCGACTTCCGCCAGGGGGCGTCCATCAAACATGGCCAGCACAAGGGCGACGAGGCCCTTCACGATCAGAGCGTCGCTGTCGCCCTTGATCGAGAGAGAGCCATCGGCGTTCCGGCTCATGAGCAGCCAGACCTGGCTCGCGCAGCCGGGAACGCGATTGGCATCGGAATAGGCCTCGTTCGGAAGGGGGGCGAGCCGGCGGCCGAGATCGATCAGGTAGCGATAGCGTTCGTCCCAATCATCGAGGAAATCGAGATCGGTCACGATGCTCCGGAGGCGCGCATTGCCGGGGGGAAGGGTGAAGGTCATGGCTGTGGCGCTTCGCTCCGGGCCCATTGGTTCCAGCCCCGCAGATGGGGCGAGCGGATGCGTCGGGTCAAGCCCCGGCAGGCGTGGAGCGGCGGCGCGGCGGCAGCGGCAGATGCGGGGCGGGCTCGGCTGGCGCGATGGCCTGAAGGCTCGCCGGCGGAGCCGGTCTGACCGGAGCGGGCGAGGGCAGGCTGCCGGCCGATTTCACCACGCTCCCGGCGGCCTCTGCGCAAGTCTTGCGATGGGTGAGGCAGAAATCTAGCGCCTGCTTCGCGAGTCCGGCCTGGGCGGAGGGAGGATCACTTCCAGCCAGCGGGCCGGATTCGGGTGCGAGCCCGTTCCAGTTCCTGCCCCCACCGGAGACGAGAGAGAGCGCCAGCAGGGCCACCACGAGGCGAGTGATCATCATTCTGCTCCTATCCGCCTTCGGAATAACGGAAGGCCTTGAGACAAGCGTTCGGAAATTGATTCAAATTTGATCGATCCTCCGCTTGGGGCGGGAAAGCAGCACCGGAATCGCAAACGCCGAGCGAGTTCGGAAGGTTGTTGTTCACCATAGGAATCGAAAGCCTTGCCTGCTGCCCTCCAGGAGCCTGATTTGGGCCAGCCGGGGCTTCCGGTTTCACGCGCGTTTAAGAAGCGCCGCGCGAGGTTCCGTTCAGCGGGGCGCTCCGGCGTCTCCGGATTCCCTTGCCGGATTGGCCGGCCCGAATTGAAAGGTTCGCCAAAGCCACCATGCGAATCGACTGGACCCAGACGCTGCTTGGGCAGGATGGCCGGATTGCTGCTGCCGCCCTGCGGAGTGAGAATGCTGAATCGCGCGCCTGGTCGACTGCCCTGGCCGGCCGCATGGCGGGCCTTCTCGGCGCGGTGGTCTTCCTCGCCCTCGTGGTCGTTTTGGCACCGCTGCGACCTGAACTGGGCTGGCGCGTGGAAAATCTCGTCGCGCTGTCGGGCCTGCTTGTGCTGCAGGTGGTCGCATTCGCGCTGATGCGGCAGGGCCCCCGCCCGGCCTTGCTGCTGTTCGGCCCGATTTCCGCGGTGCAGATTCTGCTCGTGGCCGGGCTCGGTTCTCCGGTTGCCGCGCTTCTCTGCGCCATCTTGCTGGCGACGGCGGAATTCTTTGGCCTGCGCCTGCTCTTCCAGGGCCATGGCCGGATCGCGCGCATCCTCTTCTCCGCTGGTCTGGGTGCCGCAGCTGCCGGGTTGATCCTCGCATCCGCGCATGGGCCGACGGTGCTGATGATGATCGGCATGGCCGTTCCCACGCTGACCATGCTGGCGCTGGCACCCACCCGTTCGCCGCTGCTCGACGCGCTGGAACCGGCGCCGCGCAGCATTCCGTTCGGCAAGGAGCCCTTCCGCGAGCACAAGGGGTTGGTGCTTTGTGTCGATTCGACCGGTCTACTCGCAAGCGATCTCGAGCGCGCGCGCTTCGGCTGGCTCGCCTCGGCCGTGGAATGGCCTTATCCCTCGATCATTGACGCGGTGCTGGTCATCGACCGTCCGGCCCTTTTGCAGGCTTTGTCCTGCGCCATTCATCAGGGCGAGGCCACCCCGAAGCTCGCCTTGCGGCTGCGCCAGGATTCGAGCCAGGGCGGTGGGCGTTTCGTGGAGCGTGAATTGTCGGTCGCGCCGGCGCCGGGTCTTCCGGGTCTTGCGCTGGTGGCCCTGGGGCAGGAGGTCGGGTCACTCCCGATCGCGCCCGAGGCCGAACCGCGCGCGAGCGCCGATCCGTCGCTGGTGCAGCGTGCGATGCATGATGCCGTCGCGCCGTTCAATGCGAGCCTGGGCTATCTTGAGCTCATCGCCGATCCGAAGCTTGCCCCGCGTGATCTCGCGAGCTATCGCCATTATGCCGAGGAAGCGCGCGGCGCGATGCTCGAGGCGCATCGCAACACGGCGCTGATGGGCCGCTGGCTGAAGCTGCTCGCCGGGCCCGCCGCCCCGGTGCGCGAGCGGGTGGACGTGGTGCGCCTCACGCAGGATGCCCTGCGCTTCATCCTCGCGGCTGAAGGTGGCGAGGGGGCGGCGATCCTGCCGGGTGAACCGGACGAGGCGCCTGCGGAGCTGCCCGGCGATGCCGCGCGTTTTGCGATCGGCGTGATGCTGCGCGGCGCGCTTCAGGATCATCCGGGCGTGGCACTGGAACTGTCCGTCGCCACCATTGGGTCGGATGTGCAGGTGGTCCTGCGCCGTGGCGATGGGGGCTCGCTCGCCGTTGGCCGCGAGGACGTGTTCCAGATGGCGCTGGAACAGGCCGCGATGGGCGCCTGCCGCGCTGTGTTCTCGGCCGATGCGGCGCAGCGCCGCGTGAGCTTCCGGGGCGTGGCCACGGTCGGAAAGACTGCGCGCCGCCGGGAACAGCCGCAGCCGCTCGCATCGGGGAGGCTGGCTTCATGAGTGAACGGGTTTCTTCGGAGCGCAGGATGACACCCCGACGACAGGATGGGCGGATGTCCGTTCCGCCGCGAAAAGGCCGGCGGCGGTCCCTGTTCACACCCATGCGCCTCGCCGCTGCCGCCGCGACGGTCACCGGTCTCGTGATCGTGCTCAATGCCGTGATGTTCCAGACCGAGCGACATCCCGAGCCTTTGTTCCGCCCTGTCGCGAAGACCGATATCTTCTTGCCGCCCCTGCGGCAGGACATGGCCAAGGCGGCGTTCGAGGCCCGCCCGTCGACGGGTGGCAAGCCCGTGCCGGTGGCGCCGCCGAACGCAGCCCCGGTTCCAGCTGCTGCCATCCCCGCGCCGAAGGCCGGGGAAAGGGCAAAGGCCGGCGAGACGACCGAAGCCCTGAATTTGGAGATCCAGCGCGAGCTTGCCAAGCGTGGATTCTTCAAGGGTGAGCCCGACGGCAAGACTGGCCCGCGCATGACGCAGGCGATCCGCGATTTCCAGTTCGCGCAGCGCGTCCCTGTCGATGGGCGGCCCAGCGAGGCGCTCCTGAAGGATATCGTCGCCACCCGGACCACGATGAAGGATGAGCTTCTCGACCTCGTGAAGCGCGCTTCCGGCGATGAAACCTCGCCCCGCACCGTGAAGGATATCCAGCGCGCGCTGAACAAGGCCGGCTATGGCCCACTGACCGAGGATGGCCAGTGGGGGCCGACCACGCGACAGGCGCTGACGCGATTCGAACAGGATAATCGCCTTCCGGCCAAGGGTGAGCCGCGCGGCTCGAACCTGCGCACGCTGGCGCAGGTCACCGGCGTGCCAATCGCGCAGTAATGCGGCTCACAAGCGAGTTCTTTGTTTCGGCCACCATCCGCCGGGCGGAACTCGGCGGTGCCTTCGCGGCTCTGCGCCGACGCGGGAGCGCGCAATCCGGGACGGTCTTCGTGGTGGTCGACCGGCTCGACGGCACCTGCATCCTGTTCGGTCCGGCGCCGCAATCGCTTTACGAGGGTGGGGACAGTGAACGCGCCTTCACCCGCCTCCACAAGGATGAAGCCGTAGCCAGGGATGAGGTGGAAGCGCGCCTCGAGAAGGAAATCCGCTTCGACCCCGACATCTGGATTCTCGAAATCGAGGCCCGGGACGGTCAAGCTTTTCTTGACCGTATCCTGTGAAACGAGGACCGCGCCGCCTCAACCCAGAGTTTTCCTGCTCCGAAACCGGACGATTTTTAGGAGAGGTTTAACACTTCTCACCGAGTTTGGGTTCGACGAGGTGATTCGGAACTGCAACCTGATCCGACTCGCCTGCCAGAAGGAGCATGGGTCATGGGCGAGATCATTCGCTTGCGGCCCCGACAGGAAGTCCGTTCCCGCCCGAAATCCGATGCAGAACTCGGCGGTGAGGGTGGAGGCGGAGCGGAGATACTCCTCTTCCTGGGCGTTCGTTACGAGCGCCATGACGGGCCAGACGCGGTCGCGGCCAAGGGGCACGCGAAACGCGGCAAGAACAGAAAAAGAGCCTGACGCGGCGTTTCGCGGCGGGTCAACACATTTGGACGGAGACCGGCGATGGCAAGTCCTTTCGCTGGCCGTGACAAGTTCCGCGTTTTCAACCACGGCACAATATCGTTTTTCGCCGGGGCCATGTGCCTCGCGCTCTCGGGCTGCTATTCGGCCACGGGGGATTTCGGTCGCCCGCAGCAGGGCGTGTGGGAGAACTCCATCCTTCCCACCATGGGCATCCTGGCCGCGACCGCGCGCGGCGAGCCCGCCTCCTGGTATGCGCTGACGGAAGACGAGAAGGAATTGCGCGCCCGCGCCTGGAACTTCCTGATGCCGGAAACCGATGCTCCGGTTCTGACCCGGATGGAGGATCACTTCGCCTATCATCGCCTTCTGCCGCCGCGCGAAAGTGACATCACGCTTTTCCACCGCACGATCATGGGTGGGCCGCAGCTCGGTGCCGGGGTTGGCTACTCGCCCACCCTGCGGGTTCTCACCGGCGGGCAGAATTTCACCTCACTCACCTCGCGCTACAACCGTGTGCGGGATGTCATCACGGCGGATCACGCGCTGATCCCGTATTTCAAGCTGATTTCCGCGCAGGTCGTGCAGGCTGATCATGTGCGGGCGCGGAGCCTCGGCCATGTGGCCAATCTCACCGAGGTGCAGCACGAGCAGGCGATCAGGCGGATCTGCGAGAATGCGCTGATCATCGCCCGCGTGCATTGGGCGTATCATGATCGTGCGGCGCAATATCGCTATTCCCTCGAGCACCTGCTCGTGGAGGGTCCGGAACGCGAGGCTATCCCGGCCGAGCGGGCCTTGATGGCCTTCGAGGCGGATATCAGCCGTTTCCGGAAGGATACCGTCCTGCCGCCGGTCTGCACCGCGCCGGTCGCCTTGCCCGAACCGCTGGTACCGCGTCCGCTCGTCCGGAAAGGGTAATGCGCTATCCGGGGAGAGCCTCGCTGCCGCATTGCACGGCCCGCAGCACATTCTCGGCATTCGCGCGGCCGGATGGGCGATCCACCAGCACCTTGATGATCGCGATGCCTGTGCGATAGGGGGAAGGCACGCGGATTTCCTCGATCGCCTCACCCGATTCATCGAGCTCGGCGATGCGCCGCAACTGCTCGGGCGTCGCCAGCACGACATCGAGCGCGCCGCCCGTCGCCGCGCGATCCGAGACGGATGTGATGATCCCGCTTTGCTCGCGCGCGAAAACCACCGCGAGGAAGGTTTCCGACAGGCCCGTGCGCACGCGGAACGGGCCGGCCGCGAGATCGAACCGGCAGACACCGATCGCGACATTCGGATCCACGAACCGCAACTGACGCACCCGCTCTTCGGGCATGAGAATGATGCCGTTGCCAGTCACCCAGCGCGAAAGGGTGGAGAACACATCGTCCGTCGTGGTGCGCGGCAGGGCGAAAAGCCCCCCGAGATGCACGAGGCCGGCCACGACCACTGCAATGAAGAGATGCAGCAAGAAGGTCATGCGGCGCATCCCAGCCGCTCGACTCGCGGCAGCTTTGCGCGATCCAGCACGGTGGCTGTTGCGGAAAGCGGCGTTTCATAGAGCCGCAGGGTGAGGATGAACGCGCCGTTGGCGGGAGCGGGAAGCCAGTTGCCGGCAAGCGGGCGCGAGCCGACTTCAATCGCGACGGCTTCACCTGCGAAGCGCAGGATTTCCGCCGAGGTGAAGCTCGAACGGCCGAGGGGGGTATCGAGCAACTGTCCGTCCGGCGTGGCGATCGTGAGGGTCCAGAACCGCGCGGCGGGCAGGGGCCCGCTGACGCGATAGGTGCAGCGGGCGCTAAGCTTCTCTCCCTGATCATCCACGCTGGCGACAAGGCTGAAGCCTTCGCCATTGGCCAGCGGCAATTCGCCGGAAACGAGCATGCGGGCGCGGGCATAGGGGTCGATGTTTTCGCTGCCGATCCGCGCTGCGAAGCTCCAGGCCCCGAGCTGCTGCCGATCGAAGACGACACCATCGCGTGCGACCAGGGCCGTGAGGCCGAGGCCGGCCACAAGCCCGGCGAGCAGCGCGGCGATGAGGCTCAGAAAACGCATCGGACAATCACGAACGGCCTGGCAGGGCCGGGGCTTGCGAAAGCGGGCGATCCGGCTTCTCGGACGGGTCCTCGGCGAGCGCCTCGATTTCCTTCAGCAGGTTGCGACCCGCCGGCGTGAGACGCAGCTTCAGCCCGCCCTCGCCCCTCGCGAGATCGGCCGTGCCCGCAACTTCCAATAGCTTCGGGTCGCGCTGGGGCATCTCGTGTTCGAGGCCGAAGAGCGGCTTCAGCTCGGTTTCGAGATGCGCGAAGGCCATCACGCGGGCAAAGGCCATGGCGGGCAGGGAGCCGCCTGTCATGTTGTTGGTTGGGCTGAAATCGTCATTGCCGAACCAGACCACGGAAGTGAAGGTGCCGGAAAACCCGCCATACCAGGCATTGCGATATTCATCCGTGGTGCCGGTCTTCCCGCCGGTCGGAACGCCGGGCAGGAAGGCGCGGCGGCCCGTGCCCTCGGTCGGCACTTTGTACATCATGTAGACGAGATCCTTCGCGGCCTGCGGCGGCATGACCTGATCATGGCGGATTTCCGGCGGCTCAGGCCGGTAGATGACCTGTCCCTGCGCGTTCAGCACCTCGCGTGCCGCGTAGGGCTTCGAAAGCTTCCCGCCATTCGCGAAGGTGTTGAAGCCCGCGACCATGTCGATGACTGTCGCCTCGGAGGAACCGATGGGCAGGGAGGTCATGTCACGCAGGTCATTCTGGAATCCGACGGCCTTGGTGAAGGCGATGATCTTCTCGCGCCCCAGCTTGTTGTTCCCCTTGCCGATGGCTGTGGTGAGCTGCACCGGAATCGTGTTGATCGACTTCGCGAAGGCCACCGTGGCGCTCATCGAGCCGGCATAGGAGCGGCCATAATTGGCGGGGCACCAGTTGCCAACGCAGGTGGGACGATCGGTCACGATGGTGTCTGGCTTCACGACACCTTCGGCGAGCGCTGCCGCATACACGAAGGTCTTGAAGGAGGAGCCTGTCTGCCGCATTGCCTGCGTCGCGCGGTTGAACTGGCTCTGGCCGTAATCTCGGCCACCGATCATCGCGCGCAAGCCGCCATCATGGTCGAGCACGACCATCGCGGCCTGCGAGACGCCGTATTTCGGGCCCTGCTCGCGCAGGATCGCCTCCAGAGAGCGCTCGGCATGGCGCTGGAGATTACGGTCGATCGGGGTGCGCACGGTCAGCACGCGCTCGTTGCCGAGCTTGCCGGCGGCCGCAAGCTGCCTGATCTGTTCGAAGGCGAAATCGAGCGCGTAATCCGCAACCGTATCGGTGTTGCGCTCGATGGGAGTCGCGGGGTTGCGAAGTGCGGCCGCGACCTGACCCGGCGTAAGGAACTTCGCCTCCACCATGTTCGAAAGCACATCCGCCGCGCGTGCGCGGGCGGCCGGCAGGTTCACGGTGGGCGAAAAGCGCGAGGGCGCCTTGAAGAGGCCGGCGATCATCGCCGCCTCGGCGAGGGTAATGTCACGCACATTCTTGCCGAAGTAATGCTCGGCCGCGGATTGCACG
Organism: Rhabdaerophilum sp.; assembly: GCF_046092605.1. Lineage (NCBI taxonomy): Bacteria > Pseudomonadati > Pseudomonadota > Alphaproteobacteria > Hyphomicrobiales > Rhabdaerophilaceae > Rhabdaerophilum > Rhabdaerophilum sp. Next base: position 14,018 of record NZ_JBJTDY010000157.1, read on the forward strand.
CCGAAGACGCCGTTTCCGAGATAGGCGCGGTCGAGATAAAGCCGCAGGATCTCGTTCTTCGGCAGGCGCGCTTCCAGCCAGAAGGACAGGAAGGCTTCCTTGATCTTGCGATCGAGCGTGCGCTCGTTGTTGAGGAAGAGATTCTTCGCAAGCTGCTGCGTGATGGTCGAGCCGCCCTGCACCACGCCGCCGGCGCGCGCATTCGACATCATGGCGCGGAAGAGACCGCCGATATCGATGCCGAAATGCTCGTAGAAGCGGCGATCCTCCGTGCCGAGGGCCGCCTTCACGAGGTGCTCCGGCAATTGCTCGACCGTGACGGATTCAAGATGAAGGATGCCGCGCTTGCCCAGGACCTGTCCGCCGCTATCGAGGAAGGTGACGGCGAGATCGGTCTGCTTCAGCCAATTCTCCTCGTTCACGGCTCGGAAGGCCGGCTTCGCCAGGGCCGTGAGCAGAACCGCGCCGATCGTCGCATAGGTCAGCGCCTCGCAGGCGACCGTCACCATCACGCGGCCGAAAGGGGAGGGTTCCAGGCGATCAGATGCGTGGCGGATACGCCAAAGCGCTTCGCCAAGGCGACGACCCATCTGAAAAAGGCCGTGTTCCAGCGCCGCGTCCCAATCACGAAGACGACGCCGGAATCGCTCGGACCAGGTGACGCGGTGAAAATCCATGCGCCCGAAATCGCGTTGAGAGCGGCTATCTTCTAGCCCCTTCGTGGCCTGAAAGCCAGTGGCGGCAATTGACCGGCCCAAGTCATCTGGCGCAGGAGGGTAGAATGAGCGATCCGCCAAGGCCCTTCTGGCAAACCAAATCCCTCGCCGAGATGAGCGAGGCGGAATGGGAAAGCCTGTGCGATGGCTGCGGGCGCTGCTGCCTTGTCAAGCTCGATGACGAGGATACGGGGCGCATCCATTTCACGGATGTCGGCTGCCGGTTGCTCGATGGCGAAAGCTGCCGCTGCCGCGATTATCCCAACCGTTCATCCGTGGTGCCGGATTGCGTGACATTGCGGCCGGAGAGCATCGCCGATCTTCACTGGATGCCTCCAACCTGCGCCTATCGTCTGCTCGCGGATGGGCAGGATCTGCCGGCGTGGCACCCGCTGGTTTCGGGCCGCCCGGAAAGCGTGGTCGAGGCCGGCATCAGCGTGAAGGGCCGTCTCTCGGGCCACGAGGAGAACTTTTCCGTCCCCGAACTGGTCGAACGCATCCGCGCCTGGCCCGGGCGCTGGCCCAAGGACGCGCGGCCGGCCCGGAAGGCGAAGGCAGACAGCAATCCCCGCAGTTAAGGTTAATATTCCTAGTATAGGAATTTAGTCATTGACACCGTCACGCTGATCGGGCATCCTCTCTTCACGCTCCCGAATTGTGACCAGGACGCCCGAGGCGTTTCAGCAGCGGGGGCTTCTCAGAGACCTTTTCATGATTGTCCTCCGGCCCGTTGCCGCGACGGGGCGGCATTTCGCGTTCTGCACGGAAATCATCCGGGCGGATGGTGCGCCGTGCTTCGCCCCTGATGCCGAACAGGACGGCGCTGTTCCTTGTGGGGGAAACCGAATGAACTCCAATGGATCCCATGCACCATCCACCGCATCGCGCGGCAAGCGGCCTGGCCATGCCCGGCGACGGCGCATCGTCTCCCGCCTCTGGCAGACGGCGGAGAAGCAGGTGGATGAGGTGGAAAATCGCCTCGCCGCCCTGCGCGACGATCCGCAGGCCATGGAGCGCGAAGCCAAGACGCTCGCGATCATTGCACGCACGGTGCGCGATCTCGTGGCCATCGACGACGAGGCCGGGGTTTCCCGCTTGGCGGAGGATCGGAATGAAAGCGACAACGCCGCGCCGGCCCGCGCCCTTGCCGAGTTCCGTCGCGAACTTGCGGAGCGCCTTGAGCAGCTGCGTCACGAGCGGGCAGGGCCCGGCGCTCCTTGAGGGCCTTTCGCCGGCCGCCCTGCGCGCCTTCGCGACCGACTGGACGCTCTTCGCCCGCGAGGACCAGTTGCCGCCGGCGCGAGCACGAGATGGCGGAGCCTGGACGACCTGGCTGATCCTGGGTGGGCGGGGCGCAGGCAAGACCCGGACAGGCGCGGAATGGGTGAGGGGCCTCGCCCTGGGGTTGCCGCCCTTCAGCGCGAAGCCCGTGGGGCGGATCGCCATCGTGGCCGAGACGCAGAATGACCTGCGCGAGGTGATGGTCGAGGGTGTTTCCGGCCTGCGCGCGGTGCATCCGCCGGATGAACGCCCCGTCTGGAACACCAGCCGGAGGCGGCTTGAATGGCCGAACGGGGCCGTTGCCCAAGGTTTTTCGGCGGAAGATCCCGAATCCCTGCGCGGGCCTCAGTTCGAGGCCGCGTGGTGCGATGAACTGGCGAAATGGCGCTATGCCGAAGCGGCCTTCGACATGCTGCAATTCGGCTTGCGCCTCGGGGATCAGCCGCGGCAGATCGTCACGACAACGCCACGGCCGACACCCCTGCTGAAGCGGCTCGCCAATGACCCGCATGCGGCGGTGACGCGCGCTTCCACCCGGGCCAACGCGGCCAATCTCGCCCCGGCCTTCCTGGCGCAGGTGGTCGATCGTTATGCCGGCACGGCTCTGGGCCGGCAGGAACTCGAGGGGCTCTTCGTCGAGGAGAACCCCGATGCGCTGTTCCGGCGCGAAACGATTGAACGCGGCCGGGTGGCCGAAGCGCCCGATCTCGAGCGGATCGTGGTGGCGGTTGACCCTCCTGCCGGCGGAAAGCGCGGCGGACGCAGCGGCATCGTGGTGGCGGGGCGGGCCGCTGATGGCGCGATCTATGTGCTGGAAGATGCTTCGCTGGAGGCAGCCAAGCCCGAGGCGTGGGCGGCGCGGGCCATCGCGGCCTTCCGCACGCATGAAGCGGACCAGCTTCTGGCCGAGATCAACCAGGGCGGCGACATGGTGGCCAGCGTGATTGCGGCCCTCGACGATGGCGTGCCGGTGACGACGGTGCGCGCGACACGCGGCAAGCGCCTGCGCGCCGAGCCCGTCGCCGCCTTCTATGCGCAGGGAAGGGTGCACCATGTGGGGGCCTTCCCGGCGCTTGAAGACGAAATGACGGCCTTCGGGCCTGATGGCCTTGCGGATGGACGATCGCCGGACCGGCTCGACGCGCTGGTCTGGGCGGTCACCGCGCTTGTTTCACAGAATGATGGTGCCGCCCCGCGCGTGCGCCGCCTGAGCTGACTTTCTCGCCCCGGAGGCTTTCATGACATCGATCCTCTCCCGTCTCCTCGGCCGGCAGCCGGGGCCGGAGATGCGTGCGCCCGAACGCAAGCAGGGCTTGCCCATGCTGGCTTTCCACCATCCCGGTCGCGGGCTGTTCGGCGAGGCGAGCGGCGTGGCGCTGGTGCGCGCGGGGTTCCATCGCAACCCGGTGGTGCATCGCTGCGTCCGGCTGATCGCCGAATCGGCGGCCAATGTGCCGCTCGCGCTCACGGTTGATGGCGCGGAGGTGACGGATCACCCGCTCGAAAAGCTGCTGGACCGGCCGAATCCGCGTGAGAGCGGAATTTCGCTGCTCGATGGCGTCTTCACGCATCTCCTTCTCTTCGGGAATGCCTATCTGCATCTCTTGACCGATGGCGAGACGGCCCCGCTCGAGATCCATGCCCTGCGGCCGGATCGGGTGCGGGTGGTGGCGGGGCCGGATGGCTGGCCACGGGGCCATGAATACAGCCTCGGCGCGGCCCGCTCGCTGATCGCGATCGAGCCGGAAGGCTTGCAGCCGATCCTGCATCTCAGGCTTGCCGATCCGCTCGATGACCACCAGGGCTACGCGCCGCTCTGCGCGGCACAGGTGCCGCTGGAAATGCACGAGGCGGCAAGCCGCTGGAACAAGGCTCTGCTGGATAACTCCGCCCGGCCCTCCGGTGCGCTGGTCTATGCCTCGCCGGAGAACCTCACCGATCTGCAGTTCGATCGCCTCAAGGCCGAGCTGGAACAGGCCTTCTCGGGCCAGAGCAATGCGGGCCGGCCGATCCTGCTGGAAGGCGGGCTCGACTGGAAGCCTTTGGCGCTGACGCCCAAGGACATGGATTTCCAGGAAGCGCGGAATGGCGCCGCGCGGGAAATCGCGCTGGCTTTCGGAGTGCCGCCCCTGCTGCTGGGATTGCCCGGCGACAACACCTATTCGAACTATGCCGAGGCCAATCGCGCCTTCTGGCGGCAGACCATTGTGCCGCTGGTCCGGCGGGTATCGGGGGCCATGGCGCAATGGCTTCAGCCAGCCTATGCGGGACGCATCACCCTCCTGCCCGATCTCGACCAGATCGAGGCGATTGCCGAGGATCGCAGCGCGCTCTGGAAGCGCGTGGCCGAAGCCAGCTTCCTGACCGACCAGGAAAAGCGCAACGCCCTCGGCTACGGTGCCAAGGCCAAACCGCGTCCGCCACGCCCATGAGCGCGGTGACGGAAAGCATCCTCGCACGCGGCGATCTCGCTCATCTCGTCCTGTTCCTCTGGGCGGGGGCGAGCTCGGGTGCCTGCATTCACCTGCTCAAGGAAAACGCGGCGGCCAATCGCCGATTCGATGCCTTCGTGCGCGAGATCGCGCGGTTCAACCGACGCCAGGGAACCGGATCATCCGGGGGATAACCAGCCATGTGGCGATTCACACGACCGACCCTGTCGCGACGGGCCCGACGGTCGGCAGGGCCTTCTCTTGCGAATGGTATCGAGCCGGCGCGGCTCTTCAGGCGCTTTTTCGAGCTCATTGAGCGGCTGGAGCGCCCGGAGCCGCGGTTCGAGACGAAATCCGAGCCCCAGCGGAAGCTGCGCATCACGCGGCTCGACGACGATGCTGCGAGAAAGCCCTGAACCAGGCAACAGACCAAAGGAATAGCCCATGCCGAACGCCTTGCATTTCGGTCGGTCCGCCTCCCTGCCGGCCGGGAGAAGCACCCGCGCGCCCGTTCAGAAGAGCCGGGGCGCGGGTGCCGCCCCGCGCATTGACGCGCAGGGCTATTTCGACGGCTATGCATCGCTCTTCGGCGTGGCCGATCTCGGACGCGACGTGGTGATGCCAGGTGCCTTCCGGGCGAGCCTTGCGCAGCGCACGGCCATCGGCGTGAAGCAGCTCTGGCAGCATGATCCCCGAAATCCGGTCGGGGAATGGCTGGAAATCGCCGAGGATCAGCGTGGCCTGCGGGTGCTGGGTCGGCTCGACCTCGAACTCCCCAAGGCGCGCGAGTTGCACCGCCTCATCACCCGCGGAAGCGTGGACGGGCTTTCCATCGGCTTCAAGGCCGAGAGTGAGAAGCGCGACCTGGAGACCGGGCTGAGGCGGCTCGAGAAGCTCGATCTTTGGGAGATTTCCATCGTTACCTTCCCCCTGTTGCCGCAGGCGCGCATCGCCCCGCGTGGCGATGGCAGGGGCCCATTGGGCAGCGGCGCACATGCCGCCGCCTTTTCCCGGCGCCGGATGGCGCAATTCTGAACCACGAGGATCACCATGACCCATCTGCGTCACCCGGAAGCCGCGGCTCCGGAAACGAAAGCGCTTTCGCAAGCCGAGGAGTTCGACAATCTGAACCGCCTCGTCGGTGAGTATCGCAGCGAGAATGATGACCGCCGCGCGGCGGCAGACCCGCTTCAGGCGGAGAAGCTCGCCCGCATGGACCGCGCGATCGACCTGTGCATGGACCGGATCCGGACGCTGGAGACCAAGGGGCGTCGCCCGGCCCTGGGCTTCGGCGAGGAGGGTGTTTCGCTCGCGGCCCTCGAGCACAAGGGCGCCTTCGAAAGCTATCTGCGCTCCGGCGAGACGCAGGCGTTGCAGCGCCTCGAAATCAAGTCGACCACCTCGATGACCGCACCGGATGGAGGCTACCTTCTCCCCATGCTCACGGAGGAGAGCGTGCTTGCGCGGATCGCCGGGCTCTCGCCGATCCGGTCGATCGCGAGCGTGCAGGCCGTTTCAGGCTCCGGCCTGCGCAAGGCGGTGACGCCGACCGGCGCGCAATCGGGCTGGACGGGGGATGCCGCCCCGGGCAATGCCGTGCAGGCCAGCGCTTTCGTGGCGCTCGATTTCCCCACGGGCGAGCTCTTCACCCAGCCGGCCGCGACCCAGGCCATGCTCGATGACGTGGCCGTGGATATCGACGGGTGGATCTCCAGCGAGATCGTCCGCGCCTTCGCGGCGGCCGAGACCACGGCCTTCGTGAACGGCAACGGCACAAACAAGCCGAAGGGCTTCCTCACCTACCCCACCTTGGCGCAGGCCAGCTGGAGTTGGAACAATCTCGGCTTTGTCACAACCGGTGCGGCGGGTGCCTTTGCGGCTTCCAACCCCTCCGACAGCCTTGTCGACCTCGCGCATGCGCTGAAAGCGGTCTATCGCCAGAATGGCACCTTCGTGATGAACCGGAAGACGCAGGGCGCCATCCGAAAGCTGAAGGACACGACCGGCAATTTCATCTGGCAGCCGCCCAGCATGGCCGGCGCGCGTTCGACGCTGCTCAATTTCCCCGTGGTGGAAGCCGAGGACATGCCGGATATTGCCGCGAACAGCCTCTCGGTCGCCTTCGGTGATTTCCAGCGCGGCTATGTGGTGGTGGATCGCATCGGCATCCGCACGATGCGCGATCCGTTCTCCACCAAGCCCTTCGTGATCTTCTACACAACGAAGCGCGTGGGCGGCGGCGTGCAGGATTTCGATGCGATCAAGCTGCTGCGCTTCTCGGTGTGACAGCGTCATCAGCGGGTCGGGCGGGGCCGAGCCTCGCCCGACCAGCGCGCGAGATTCTGCTCGATCCATCCCGCCTGCGGCGCCAGGCGCACCGCCTGGCCGATCGTGCCGCAGGAGCGGGCATCGCCGAAGCTCTCGCGGCCATAGACCACGCCGACGATGACCTTGCCGCCGAACCCGGTAGCGAGAACCGGGCCGCCGGAATCACCGGTGCAGATCGCGAAATCGGACAGATCCGCGCTTGGTGACGTGCCGATGCGCAGGAAGCGCGGGAAAAGCCGGGGAAGAACGCCCACGGTGGCGCTGCGAAGCGTGCCCGCGCTGGCCTCGTCGCTCTCGCGCTGATCCGGCTCGAATCTCCTCTGCCCGCGCGCTTCGCGCCGCTGCCTTTCGACCGCGGCGAGGTGGAGCATCGCGTCGGCGCGACATTCCTCATCGCGGCCGATCACGGTTCCCGTGCAGGCACCATGCCGGGTGCCTTCACGCGAAAGCACCATGAGGACATGCGGCTGCAAGCCCGGATCGGGTTGCGACTGCGCTCCACCCAGCGCGAAAGCCGGCAAGGCCAGGATCA
>NZ_JBJTDY010000158.1:0-7760 GCF_046092605.1 Rhabdaerophilum sp.
CCCACCGTATCCGCATCGAACTGCATGAACTGGCGGAAGCGGCCGGGGCCGGGCTTCTCGTTGCGGAACACCCAGCCGGCGCGATAGCTGCGATAGGGTTTCGGCAGGTTCTGCCAGTTCTCCGCGCAGTAACGGGCGAGCGGCGCGGTGAGATCGTAGCGGAGGCTCATCCATTGCTCGTCGTCATCCCGCAACGAGAAGACGCCGGCATTGGGCCGATCCTGATCGGGCAGGAATTTTCCTAGCGCGTCCGTGTATTCGAGGAACGGCGTTTCCACCGGTTCGAAGCCATAGAGTTCATACACGCGCTGGATGACGCGCATCATCTCGTTCGTGGCGCGGATATCCGCGGGCGAACGATCGGGCAGGCCACGGGGCTTGCGAGCTTCTGTCTTGGAAGCTTCCTGGCGGGCGGGTTTCGGCGTCTCGGTGCCGGTCTTTTCGGTGCTCATGAAGCGGGGCTTTAGCCCCGTGCGCGCCGCTTGTCACGCCTTCCGCGCGGCCGCCTCATAAACTTCGAGCAGGGCTTCGAGATCGGCCTCTTCCGGCGGGTGGCCATGGGCGGCATCGAAGCGGGCGGCGATCTCGCGATTGGCGAGCAGCACGAGGATCGCTTCATGCGGGTTGTGCTGGGAAACACTCGCGATCTCGGCCGCACTGATGGTGACGCCGAAGCGGTGGAAGGCCTGCTGCAAGCAATCGGAACGATTCATAGCCCTATTCTAGAGGCGATTCCCGTTCCTGGGAATTCTGCAATCGGAGCATGGCCCCGATTGCAGCCACAGCTGTCCCCGCCTCACGCCACGGCGCGGATGAGCTTGCCGAGCTTGTCCACGGTCTCGTCGATCTGCGCTTCCGAGATGACGAGCGGCGGGGTGAGCGCCAGCGTCTCGCCGGTATTGCGCACCATGAAGCCGTAATCCTCGAAGCCGCGATGCATGGCGGTATAGGCGCGCTTGCCGAAGGCATCGGGCATGGAGGCGAGGTCGATCGCCGCCGTGAGGCCCACGGTGCGGATATCCAGCACGTTCGGCAGGCCCTTCAGCGAGTGGATCGCATCGGCCCAGATGGGCTCGAGCCTTTTCGCGCGTTCGAAGAGATCCTCGTCGCGATAGACATCCAGCGTGGCCATGGCTGCCGCGCAGGCCAGCGGATGCGCCGAGTAGGTGTAGCCGTGGAAAAACTCCACCATGTGCTCCGGGCCCTTCATGAAGGCATCGTGGATGTGCTTCCTCGCGATCACGCCGACCATCGGCACGGTGCCCGAGGTGATGCCCTTGGCGAAGGTGATGAGATCCGGCGTGACGCCATAGCGCTCGGCCGCGAAGGAGGTGCCGAGACGGCCGAAGCCGCAGATCACCTCGTCGAAGATCAGGAGGATGCCGTATTTGTCGCAGATGTCGCGCAGGCGCTTGAGGTAGCCTTTCGGCGTGGGGAGCACGCCGGTCGAGCCCGCCATCGGCTCCACGATCACGGCGGCGATGGTCGAGGCATCATGCAGGGCGACGATGCGCTCCAGATCATCCGCGAGATGCGCGCCCCAATCCGGCTCGCCCTTGGTGAAGGCCTGTTCCGCGCGATTATAGGTATGCGGCAGGTGGTCGACATGTGGCAGGAGCTGCGTCGCGAAAGCCTTGCGGTTCGCCACCATGCCGCCCACCGAGATGCCGCCGAAGCCGATGCCGTGATAGCCGCGCTCGCGGCCGATCAGGCGGCAGCGATTGCCCTCGCCCTTCGCCTGGAAATAGCCGATGGCCATTTTCAGCGCGGTATCGACCGCTTCCGAGCCGGAATTGACGAAGAAGACGTGATCGAGATCGCCCGGCGCCATCTGCGCGATGCGTGAAGCCAGCTGGAAGCCGAGGGGATGCGCGAACTGGAAGGGCGGCGAGTAATCCAGCGTTTCCGCCTGCGCCTTGATGGCCTCCACGATCGGGTCGCGGTTATGGCCGGCATTGCAGCACCAGAGGCCGGCGGTCGTATCCAGGATCGCGCGGCCGTCATAGGTGAAATAATGCATGTCCTTCGAGCGGGAGACGATGCGCGGATTCTTCTTGAACGCGCGCTCGGCGGTGAAGGGCATCCAGAACGCCTCGAGGTCGTTCGGCTGGGAGAAGGTGGTGATCGGCGTCGCGGCGCTGGATTTCGACATGGAACTGTTTCTCCCCCATCAGGCTTGATCAAAGGGAAGGATACGCCGCCGCGCGCGCGAAACAACCCCGCTTGAGGGCCATGAGGCTGCAATTTCTCGCGGGGCTGGGTGCCTTGTGGCGTGGAAATCACCGATCGGCCCGGGCGCCGGGCTGAAGCGCCGGCGGCAGCGCGAATTCCTCGTCCGATTGTGGAAGCTCGAGAAAAGCCTGGTCAGGCTCCTCGGAAACCGCTTCCGCCTCGATTTCAAACAGGAAACGAGGCGTCGCAAGGCCCGCCACCTCCAGGTAGGTCGCCGCGCAGAGATGCCCGCCGAGCCGCCGGTCCCGGATGCTGCGATACATCGCCACAGAGCCCGGAACGGTGGCGAAGGCGCTGATCTTCACGAGATCCGTGATGCTCATTCCGGCTTCGGCGAGAATCGCGGTGAGGTTGTCCCACGCGGCCTCCATCTGCTCGGCCAGATCATCCGGCACGGACCCGTCGAGCCGCTGGCCGACCTGCCCGGAGATCACCAGCCGGCGGGCGCGGGCCGAATGCACCACGCCATGCGCATAACGCGACCCCGGAGGCGCGATGCCGCGCGGATTGATAACTCTCGGCATGATCAGAAATCCCCCACTGGCGTAACAATCCCTTTTCGTATCGCGAGCCGTCACTGTTCCAAAAGATCGGCCTCGAAAATTTTTTCTCGTCAACCGCACTTTTCACAGCCGGTTGGCCGATTGGGCACTCGCCAGCGCCGTTGCGATTCAATAGGTTTATCGGTAGTGATTCGCTGGGCTGGGGCGCACGCTTTCCGATGGAATTTCGGTCTCTCCTCAAGGTCGTGACGGTCGCGGTTGCCGCTGCCGGTCTGACATTTCTTGCGCAGCGGTACGATCTGCTGGCGCTCGTGGTGGCGGCTCTCGCCGTGGCGCTGGTCGCGTGTGCCTTTGCGCTGCGCTTCAGCGGCGTCTTCATGCAGGAGGAGCTCGCGCTTCTGCGCGATCACCTCGAAACCACGCGGCAACAGGCCGCGATGCTCGCCCGCATGACGCGGGAGATGCGCGATGCGGTTGTGCAACATGAGTCCGCGCCCGCGCCTGATCGCGCGACCGAATGGGCTGCTCTCAGTGAAATCGTGTGTGACATCGCCGATGAGATGGCCGAACTCGATCGCCGCACCGAACAGGTGGAAGGCGAGCTTGCCGCCCTTCGGCGCGACGGAGCCACGCCGCGCCCCGCCGCTTCGGCCTGGTCCATTCCGGCCGCCTCTGGTGCCTCGGCGCTGGCCTCGCACAACCCGCTGCATGATGGCAAGATCGATCCGGACTCGAGCTCTTCCGCAGGTGGCCTGCGCGAGATTCCGGGCGTTCCGAATCTTTCGACCTTCGGTGAGCCTCCGCGCGCCGTGCGTCAGTTTGTCGCGGCTGCCATCGCGGCCGATCGCTTCGAGCTTTATCTCCAGCGTATCGTGAGCCTGCCCCAGCGCAAGACCCGCGCCTACGAGGTGAGCCTGCGCCCGGATGGCTGCGACCCGCACATCCCCACGAGCGAGATTCGCAATGCGGTTGAGCATGTCGGCCACCAGCTGGCGTTTGATCGGAAGCTTATGGTTCAGGCCATGCGCCTTGCCCGGATGTTCCAGCAGCGCCAGCGCGACGTGACCCTCGTCGCGGATATTTCGCAGCGCTATCTTCTCAGCGAACCGGCTTTCGATGAATTGCGCGCGCTTGTCGCTGACGCGCCGAACGCGCCGCGCCGCATCGTGCTTTCGCTTCCTCAACGCTTTTTCAAGAAGGCGATTGCGGTGGAGAACGAGGCGCTGCGCCAGCTTTCCGAGATGGGCTTCCGCTTCATGGTGCGCGAAGTGACGGATTACAACTTCGAACTGCCGCGGCTGCAGCAGTCGAATGTCCGCTGGATGCGCATGGATGCAAACCGGCTGCTTGCGGCGAGCCAGAGCGAGGAACAGGTCCTCGAAGTGGCCGCGGCTGATTTTGCCGCTCTTCTCGCTCGTCGCCAGATTTCGCTTGTCATCGAGGGCGTGAACGACGAGGCGGCCGTCGCCGAACTCATCGATTTCAACATCGCCTATGCCCAGGGTCACGTTTTCGCGCCGCCGCAGGCGGTTCGCCCCGAAGCGCTGGATGATGGTGATCCCGCAACGGCTGAGTCCGGGGCGCGTCTTAAAGCGGGCGAGACCCCGCCCAAAGCCGAGCGTCGCGGCCTGCGTGAAATTGCACGCCGCGCCTGAAATTGGTCGCGGGGGTTGTTTCCGGGAAGGCGAGCCATTAGCGAGCAACCCACGCCGCGTCTTGCCGTGAGGTTCCGCTTTCCCAATGTCTGCCCGCATTCAGCCCATCGATCGCCTCTCCGACGTTCTCGATCGTTATGAGGCGATCATTTCCGATGTCTGGGGGGTGCTCCACAATGGCGTCATGGCCACGCCGGGGGCGCAGCAGGCGCTGGCCGGGGCGCGCCGTGCCGGCAAGCCGGTCGCGCTGCTGACGAACTCCCCGCGCCTGCCGCATCTGGTGGCGGAGCAGTTGCGTGATCTCGGCGTGGTCGAGCCCTGCTATGATGCCCTTGTCTCATCGGGCGGCGTGACGCGCGAGCTGCTCGAAAAAGAGGGGGCAAAGACCTTCTACCATATCGGGCCGGCACGCGATTCCGGCTTGTTCGAAGGCCTGGAAGCGAGGCCCGCTCCGCTGGAGGCAGCCGAACTGATACTCTGCACCGGGCTTTTCGACGACGAGACCGAGACGCCGGACCAGTATCGCTCCATGCTGCAGTCTGCACACGCGCGAGCGCTCCGCCTCTATTGCGCCAACCCGGATCTGATCGTCGAGCGGGGGGACCGGTTGATCCCTTGCGCGGGCGCCATCGCGGATCTCTACGAGAAGATGGGCGGGTCGGTCATCTGGGTCGGCAAGCCCAAGCCGCTTGTTTATGAACGCGCGCGGCAGGCCCTGGAGACGGCCTTGGGCCGAACGCTCGCGTTGAACCGGGTGCTTTGCATCGGCGACGCGTTCCGCACAGATATTGCCGGGGCCAATGCCGAGGGGCATGACGTGATCATGACGATCGCCGGCATCCATGGGCATCAGATCGGGCTGAGCGGCAACAATTACGACCTTGCCCGGCTGGAACAGTTTTCAGCCGAGACGCGACTAAGGCCAACCTATTGCATGGTCAGCCTTGTTGATTGAGATTGCAGGAACTCAATGAAAATCAGGTCGCGCCGGCGACTGCGTCGATCTTGGCCTTCAGCGTCTGGGCGTTGAACGGCTTCACGATGTAGTTGTTGACGCCAGCCCGCTTGGCGGCGATCACGTTTTCCGTCTTGGATTCGGCGGTGACCATGATGAATGGCGTCGAGTGAAGTTCGCGGTCGGCGCGCACCTGCTTGAGCAGTTCGTACCCCGTCATTGGCTGCATGTTCCAATCCGAGATGATGAGGCCGTAGCGTTTTTCGCGCATTTTCGCGAGCGCTTCGGAACCATCGGACGCTTCGTCGACATTCTCGAAACCGAGTTGCTTCAAAAGATTCCGGATGATCCGGACCATCGTCTGATAATCATCCACAACAAGAATGGACGTGCCTGCATCGAAAGCCATGTTTTACTCCACCTGAGGCGATCCGCTTGGAATCCTCTCCGGGACCCGCAGCGAAGGCTTCTCCTGTCCTTTGAACCTGGAGTTGAGAACCCACCGGAAACAACATTATGTCGCGGCCTCTTGCGATTATGTTAATGCGGTTCAACTGCGAACCAATTTCGTGATGCTTTCGGCATCCATCGTTCACCCTTGCCTGCCCGACCGGACCAAAATGATCGAGCCTTCCACCGGATCCCTGGCGATCAACCTGATTTTTCTCGGGAAAGATCGCGAGCCGCTTGTGCGGCCGGTTCTTGCCATCGGCAATTTCGATGGCGCCCATCGCGGGCATGAAGTGGTGGCGGCGGCGGCACGCACGCTGGCCGCCGGCCTGCGGCAGGCGGGTCCCGTGACGGCGCTGAGCTTCGAGCCCCATCCCCGCACCTTCTTCCAGCCCCATCGCCTGTTTTTCCGGCTGAATTCGCCGGAAGAGCGGCCGAAAAGGCTTGCCTCCATCGGATTTGAGGCTCTCGCCTTGCTCGCCTTCGATGCCCGGCTGGCGGCTACCAGCGCGGAAGATTTTGTCCAGCATCTTCTTGTTGAGCGCCTGGGCGCGGCTGGCGTGGTGGTGGGGCATGATTTCCACTTCGGGAAGGGACGGCAGGGCACGCCGGAATTCCTGGCGGAAGCCGGCCGACGCCATGGCTTTGCCGTTCGTTTTGTCCAGCCCTATCGCGACGAGACCGGCGCCATTGTCTCCTCCAGCGCCATCCGGCAGGCCTTGTCCGAAGGGGATGTCGCAACGGCCAATCGCATGCTCGGCTATGCTTATGCGGTTTCCGGTGAGGTCATTCACGGGGCGAAGCGGGGCCGCGAACTCGGCTACCCCACCGCCAATATCGCGCTTCCTTCCGGCAACGGCCTGCGCCATGGCATCTATGCCGTGCGGATCGAGATCGACGGCGAATCGCGGGCTGGCGCGGCGAGTTTCGGCCGCCGTCCGATGTTCGATAACGGCGCGCCGCTGCTGGAAGTTTTCGTGATCGACTTTTCGGGCGATCTCTACGGCAAGCGCGTGACGGTCTCTTTCCAGGGCTTCCTGCGCGGCGAGGAACGCTTCGACAGCCTCGAGGCGCTGATCCGGCAGATGGATGCCGACCAGACCGAGGCGCGACGGATTCTCTCGGAGCAATAGCGCTTTGCGCGGAAGCCGCCGCTTGCTATAGGCCGAGGCATGACGAGCGCCGTTTGGTCACGCACGCGAATTACGACCCCGGTCGCCCCGCGCTGAAGCGCGAGGCGCGGCCGGTTTGTCCATCCGTCGGCTTGCGCCCGCCCGCTTGTTTCTTCCAGCCGTATCGTGAGTGCCAGATCGTGAGTGCCATGAGCGCCGAGAACGCCCCGTTTGATTATGCGCAGACCCTCTTCCTGCCCGAAACGCCCTTCCCCATGCGCGCCGGCCTGCCGCAGAAGGAGCCGGAAATCCTGAAGCGCTGGGCGGAGATCGACCTCTATGCCCGCATCCGCAAGGCCTCCGCAGGCAAGCGGAAATTCGTGCTGCATGATGGCCCGCCCTATGCCAACGGCAACATCCATATCGGGCATGCGCTGAACAAGATCCTGAAGGACCTCGTGACGCGCAGCCAATCCATGCTCGGCTTTGATTCCAACTACGTGCCGGGCTGGGATTGCCACGGCCTGCCGATCGAATGGAAGATCGAGGAGGAATATCGCGCGAAGGGCAAGGCAAAGCCGGAGCTCGCCTCGGGTGCCGCCATCAACGCTTTCCGCGCCGAATGCCGGGCCTATGCCACGCATTGGCTGAACGTGCAGCGCGGCGAGTTCAAGCGTCTCGGCATCACCGGCGACTGGGACAACCCCTACCAGACCATGACGTATCCGGCGGAAGCGCAAATCGCCCGCGAAATCATGAAGTTCAAGGATAACTGCTTGCTCTATCGCGGCTCCAAGCCCGTGATGTGGAGCGTGGTGGAGAAAACCGCGCTCGCCGAAGCCGAGATCGAATA